>JAIWNU010000234.1 GCA_020216655.1 Treponema sp.
TCCAGGGCCTGTTCTTTTTGTGCTATAGCCTGCTCTTGGGCTTTTATAGCCTCTTCTTTTGCTGCTATTTCTTGACTTGTGGCGGTCTTTTCAGTACCGGCCTGAACTGCGCTGCCCTGAGCCGTGCTGCCTGTGGCTGTTTGTCCTTCGGTTGCCTTTGCTCCGGTCCCTGAGCTGCCCTTTTGTGTAGCTTCCGCCTTTGCTGCCTGGGCTTTTTCCTCTGCCAGGCGGGTTTTTTCCGCTTCTAGGGCTGCCTTTTCCGCCGCCAGTTTTGCCTCTTCCTGGGCTATGGCTTCCTTTTGCACCTGGGCAGTCTGTTTTGCCTCCTGGGCTTCCCGTTCTTTAAGATCTACCATGCCTTTTCTGGCATCGAGCCCAAGGTTTTCATCTTTTTTAAGCTGTTCAATGACTGGTTTTTCGGTTATTTTACTTGTATCTACCGCGCTGAGAGATCCGGCTTGTCCTGTAGCAAGGGGAATAACAATCAGTGCTTTCCCAGGCCATTCATCAAAACGAATAGAAAGACCGGCTTTTTCTTTTGTTAGTTCAGCTACGACATTCGGGGCATAGCGGGTCGTGAAATAGTTCCAGTTTCCCCGATACACTGCGTTGTAAATAGTGATGAATTGGGCAAGCAGGGCTGCATCGGCGGCGCTGTAATCGTAGGCTCCTTCAAGATAACCCTGCAAAATAAGACGCAGGTTTCGTATATGATCCACTCCGACATCGATTCCAAGCCCAAAAATGTCTGCATCCAGTAATGCTTTGTTGGAGGAGACTGAATGGACCGCAAAGTAACGATTTGTGTTTCCAGCCCGAAGGGCCCCAGCTTTAATAACCCGTCCCAGGGCATAACCTATACCACGGATATCTTCTCTTGTTTCAATGCGGGCATGGGGACCTTCATAATTAATAAAAATAATATTGCTGTTTCGAGTGGACTCAAGTTCTGCTTTGTCTACTTCGATGGAAAAACCGTAGACAGCAAAAGTAAAAACAACCAAAGCCGCTAAAAATTTCCGTATAACATTCATCAATTGGTTCTCCTGCTAAAAGCATTATACTCCATTTTTATAAAATATTGATGAACCAATAGAAAAAAGCAACTTTTTTCTAATTAAGCAAACGCTGAAGGGCCTGTTGCGCGTTTTGCCGTACCACAGGAGGCTTGTCTGCTTCAGATAATTTGATGAGAAAAGGAATGCCTGCGCTGCTTAAGGGTGGTCCAGAAAAACGGCAGAGAGCTCCAATTGATTGAGCTAGGGCGGTGAGTACCCGTTCATCCTGGCGGTATTGGCCGGAATGCATGATTCGTTCATAGACTGCAAGAGCAAGCCCTTCAGGATCAACGCCGATAAGGCCAATTGCTGCGGCTATTTCTGAGACGATAAGACTATCCTGTTCATTCCGCGCAAGGTTTGCTAAAAAAGGAATGGTTTCCCGGGATCCCAGCCGCGCAAGGAGCTGTATGGCCCATACTCGGTAATTGGCCTGAACGAGGGGCTGCAAGCGGAATGGCGCACCTGAGCTATGCATCCCAGAGGATGCAGATTGCATCCCAGAGGATGCAGATTGCATCCCAGAGGATGCAATAAGCATTAACATTAACAAACTCGCGGGCTCTTCCGGGCCTACTGTGCCTTTGTTGAGCAGTAATTCAATCTGTGAGAGGATCCGAACAAGATTTGTTTCTTCAAAAAAGAATGGATCAGAGGCGATCTGAGGATCTGCACGTTTTTCAAATTGATAGGTCCCATCCGGTGCAGGGCCGTAGAGCGAGCGTGCGATGAGGCGAACCCGATCCTCAAGCTTGTAGGCATAGAGTATCCAGTCATTACCCCCCGAATAGAGGATTCCTTCGTCGGAAAAGCTGGGGCTCGATGCAGCACCCTGTATCGCAATGGACCAAAGTCGTCTGCCATCGGCGGTAAAGCCCGCAGCACCGGACAGCCTGAGGGCATAAATACCTCGTTCATCAAAAAGAATGGAAGGACGGGTATTGGTCTTTCCGGAAAGAGGAAAGGCCATATTTTCGCTATTTGATTTTGCTGGCCCAGTCCCTTGCCAGTTAATCTGCATCGTTTCAAGAGAAATGGAGACCACTGTCCCCGATTCAAGGAGGATGGCTAACTGTGAACCATGACGGCCCGCTGCGATGGGTAAACCCGAAATGCTCGGAAGCGGCTTTGAGGGACCAGAAAAAGATATTATTTCTCCGTTTCCGTTCCGGTAATAGACAATAAGGCCTGGACTAATACTGACAGATTCGGAAACATCGACGAGCACGGCAGGAACTTCTTTTAAGGCAATGCTTTGAATGTCCCCGATGGCTGAAACATTCAGTACCATGCCAGATTTTAGGGCTACAAGCATCCCACCCTTGCTGTCCTGAACTAGGGGCAGCGCAAGGGGCGCGTCGAGTTTGAGTGTCCATCGCTGGTCCCCTGCGGCACTGATACAGAGGACTTCTTGTTCCTGGGGAATAAAGATGCGGCCGTCCCAACCAACGAGGGGTGTTGCTACAAGAGGACCAGAAAGTTTCTTTGTCCACAGCAGCCTTCCTGATCGGTTTACTGCCATAAATGTGCCGTCGATTTTACAAATATAGCTCGTGCCTTCCCGAGATCGGCTTACAAAGGGTGTTAATTTCCCTTGAGCATCAAATTGCCAGAGCAGCCGGCCTGTGTAACTGTAGCAGCGGAGCATGCCGTCATCGGTAACCATCACCACCGATTCTGCTTGAGCGGCCGGTATACTGAGTACCTTGCCTCCGAGTGCTTGGCGCCATTTTGCCTCAGAGTTTTCCACTTGGGCGGTGAGTAATATTGGATTACTGATTGATAGTAATGAAAAAAGGAATATCATCAGGCTGCACAAAACCTTTTTTGTTGGTTTGACAGAAACGGTCCCGAGCATCAGCTTTTCCTTAAGACCGCGAGGCTTTCCATATGGGCGGTTTGTGGGTAAAAGTCATAAAGGTCGAGACTCTCTAGTTGGTAACCAGCCTGGATAAGGGTTTTACAATCCCGGGCTTGAGTAACCGGGTCACATGATACATAGGCTACCAGCGGGGGGCCAGATTTACATAAAAAGTTTCTCAGTGCAGCGGAAAGGCCCTGTCTGGGAGGATCCAGAACCATAAAACCATACCGGTGCTCATGAACCTTTTTTTCGGCCTGTCTTGCCCATTGCTCGTCGCTATAAGAAAAAAAACGGACCGTGGTATTTGTGATGTTTTCTTTTGCCAGGGCGAGGGCTCGAGGGTTCTCTTCCATGAGGTCCAGGGAAGGGAACAGATCCTGGATAAACAGGGCAAAGGTCCCGACGCCACAGTAAAGATCCGCTGCGGGAAGGCTGCGGTCTGCTTCGTGAGCCAATGAACGAATTTTTTGGAGGAGGATTTCCAGTACCTGGCCGTTGCTTTGAAAAAATACACCCGCATCCATTTTAATACGTGTATCCATGAGGTTTACCGAACCCCGCTCTTGTTTTCCCTCTTGCAAAAAAGTTTGCCCCCGGGAGTAGACCGTAAAACGATCGAGAGATGGCGGTGGTACCAGTACTTTGTTCTGAAGTGCCCGTTGTATACCCATGTCTGCAATAGGGCAAGAATCAATGGAAATAACATGTTCGCTGCCCCGTTCTTTAAGTCCTACCCGGCTCTGCCCCGTTTTTGGTTTGGGTAGCCGGTGAAATTGCATCCGATTCCGGTACCCATAGGGTTCAGAGGGGACTGCCGTAATGGGAGGCAAATCTTTTACGGCACCGATTCTTTCAAAATGGTCTGCTATGAGCTTCTTTTTTATATCCAATTGAGCTTCATACGAGATATGTTGGAGACTGCAGCCTCCGCAGCGGCCATAATGGGGACAGGGGCTTTCTGTTCTAAGAGATGAATATTCTTCAATTTTTTGCAGCGATGCCCGTGCCCAGGACGGACT
>JAIWNU010000235.1 GCA_020216655.1 Treponema sp.
GCAATACCTGTCGCGTAGTATGATACGAACATAAAGGCGAACATATATAAATTGGTAGCCGTATTGTTTAATACAAAAAATCCTATCTGCCATGGTTTTGCAGAATTATACACAATCTTTGATTCCGTCTCTTTCATTTCTCTTACCCCCTAAAGTATTACTCTCACTTGTTATAATTAAAATGCGGTATGCTTTCCCAACGCCGCTTAAATACAAAGGCCGCGGCTTTCGGCTGTCGCTCACGGGTAAATATGCCCTTTTTATTACCCTGCACGCGCAGCACATTTTGGGAAGTGGCAAAATCGGCGAAATTCCAGGCCTGCTCTCCCACCACCGCAGGATAACGGTCAAAAACTTCGTGGTATGCTTCATAGAGCTGCTGTTGATACTCTTCGGTAAACATGACCGAACCGGTATCATGAAAACCAGCGATCGTATCTGCGCCGTATTCGGTAAAGAGGATGGGTTTATCGGGATACATACGGACCCATTCATCTAACTCTTTAGCAAGGAACACCTTTGCAGCCTCCAGGTCTCCCCCAGCCCAATACCAACCATAATACCGATTCAGGCAGATGACATCTGAAAGGGGAGCTAGTTTATCAGCGGTAGGATCCTTATGCTGTATAAGAACCGAAGTTACCGGCCGCTTGGAGGGATCCAGATTTCTGGCCAATTCATAGAGGGGCTTAAAATATTCAGCCGCCCCGTCGCTCCAGCTTTCGCTCTCATTGGAAAGGGACCACATAACCACCGAAGGATGGTTTTTATCCCGTATAATCATTTCTTCTATAACCTTTTGGTGGGCTTCTTTGGTTTTTAAGTTTTCCCAGGTCTTGGGTTTTTCTGCACCATTGCCCATCATGTTCGACACATCAAAATTAAAACCGAGCATTAAACCTACGGCGGGAACCTCATCAATGACCACAATACCTTCCTGATCGCAGAGCCGCATAAATTCTTCGGAATAGCAGTAATGGGATGTCCTTAAAGAATTGCCTCCCAGCCACCGGATAAGCCTGAGATCCTTTAGGTTCAACACCTGATCAAGGCCCCTCCCCCGCACCGCTGCGTCTTCATGTTTCCCAAAACCCTTAAAATAAAAGGCCTTGCCATTTATAAAAAAAGCTCCGTTTTTTATTGCCACGGTTCGTACACCAAAGGGTTCTTCGTAAAGGTCTACTAGTTCATTTCCAGTCTTAAGCGCAACCCGCAGCCGGTATAAATAGGCGGCTCCGGGATTCCAGAGGCGGACATCGGGAATAAAAATCCGCCCATTGTTGCCTGCTTGTTCAGCTACTGGACGGGACTGTTCATCCACTACGGTTACAATTGTTTCAAGATGAGCTGGGGATCCTTCAGGATTATTAAGCTGGACTCGGTAATCGACAATACCACGGGAACCTTCAAAGTCGGTTACAATCTCAATCTCTTTAATATGTGTCTTGGGAATCCGGTAGAGGAGTACCGGCCTGTGGAGACCCGCGTAGTTATAAAAATCAAAGTTTGGACTTACCTTATGAACAGTACCAAAGCCCGGTATGGTCTGTTCCGTGTAGGTACCAACCGGCAACGTTGAATAATCGAGTATATTACATACCGCTACGGTGAGACGATTTTGTCCTTCTACTAGGAATTGATCTACCGGAGACTCAAAGGGAGTAAAACCTCCGACATGTTCCATCACCAGTTTCCCATTCAAATAGACCCGGGCCCGGTGGGTAGCGCTTCCGAATCTTAGTATGGTTACCTGATGTTCTTGTGCGGGACTGATATAAAAATCCCGTTCATACCAGACCCAGCCGACAAATTCCCGGTCCCGTTGATCTTCGAATAAATCATTCCAAGAACTGGGTACCGGCATGGATTGGGCTTCTTCCAAAGGATGTTCATAGAAACGGGCATTAAAACCTGCTCCATTCGGCCCCGGCAAGGGATCAAATTTAAAACGCCAGATGCCATTCAAATCTAAGACGGTTCTGGTACTCGTTACCAGTGGATACAGCACATATACCTCCTCATAGGTGTATGCTTTATTTTCCCACTGATTTTGAATAATATTAGCATAATATTGACATTTTCTATATTATATTTAACGTATTATACGCATAAGGCAGAGTTGAACATGGAACAGAATAAAAATCTAGCAACTGAAGCGGAACGCATACAAAATCGTTATAACCTTGAAAATGAGATGATAAGGCTTGCAGCTCTTGGAGATGCCCAAACGCTGCATCAGGTTCTACAAGCAAATCGGAATACATTCCGCTTTCCAGAACGGGGTAAAGATGAACTGCGGGTTGATAAAAACTTGGCTATTGTTTTTAACACCCTGCTGCGCAAGGCTATCGAATTTGGCGGGGTTCATCCGCTTCATATTCACCGTATTTCGTCCCGGTTTGCAGTCATTATAGAAAAGGCTCAAAGCATTGAAGAACTAGATAAGATTCAAGATCGTATGATCGATGAATATTGCGAGCTTTCCCGAATTGGTTCTGGCCAGGGTTATAGCCCCGCGGTAGCCCATTCGGTTGAGTTCATTAAAAAAACGTATAGGGAAAAATTAAATCTTACAACCCTTGCACAGGTGGTTGGAGTTTCAAAATCTTACCTTTGCCGTTTATTCAAAAAAGAGACAGGAAAGACGATCATAGAATTTCTTAACCGGTATCGCGTCGAAGAAGCAAAGCGTTATCTTGCATTCGGAGAAACTGACATTGCGGATATCGCTTTAAAAACAGGTTTTGAAGATGCTAACTATTTTTCCAGGGTATTCAAGAATTTAACCGGAATAGCCCCCTCCCGGTATCGCTCACATTATTTACAATCCTAATACAAAAAAGGGGCGCCATACACAGAAATACTCCATGCATGGCACCGCTCTATTATGAATTTTTTCCTTATACCATACCTATACCTTGCCGTACAACGGTCCAAGGGCTTGGCAAGCCCGGTAGTCTGCGCCTTCACTATCCATACCAAAGGCACTCCAGTAACTCGGCCGATACACCTTTGAGGGCTCCACGTTATGCATACAGACAGGGATCCGCAATATTGCAGCAAGAGAAATAAGGTCCGCACCGATATGGCCATAGCTCACAGCCCCATGGTTTGCTCCCCAGGCAGCCATGACAGAATACACATCCTTAAAAGGCCCAGTGCCAGTAAGCCGCGGCACAAACCAGGTAGTCGGCCAGGTTTCGTTGGTTCGCTTATCTAGCTTATCGTGGACATGATCAGGCAGTGTGGCGGTAACACCCTCAGCTATCTGAAGTACCGGACCAAGTCCTTTTATCAGGTTAATGCGGCTCATGGTTACCGGCATTCCACCTTCGGTAAGGAAGTCGGAAGAATAGCCGCCGCCACGGAAATATCCCAAATCTGCATAACGCCATAGAGTCGCATCCAGACAGGCCCCGGCTTCTTCGGCGGTGATTTCCCAGAAGGGCTTCATGGCTGGTTTCCCATCTTTACGTTGTTTACCCGTGCCATCCATAGTGGTGGCCCCCGAATTAATCAGGTGGATGAACCCCTGGGCCGCTGCGCCTTCGGGCTTCCATCCCGTTACCCTTTGGACCGCTTCGGGACTCCAATAGGTTCGCACATCGGAAAATATCTGGGCTGTTCCGGTTAAAAGATGCCCAAACAGCATTGCCACTCCATTCAGTGAATCATTTTCCGTAGCCACTAAGTAGGGGGAGCGGATGCCATTCCAATCAAAAGAAGAATTGAGGATAGTTTCAAGAAAATCTCCATTGGGGAAATGATCGGTCCAATGACGCTGCCCCTGGAAGCCCGCAAGAATAGCATTATGTCCCAGGGCTTCCTCGTACAGGCCCTTACGCTTAAGATCCGGATTACCTACCATAAGGTCTCGAACGATCATGGCCATTTTAACG
>JAIWNU010000236.1 GCA_020216655.1 Treponema sp.
TGACGAACAGTAACCTAGCTGTCCCGGTCTTCCGGTCCAGTATACTCTATCCACCGACCCTCCCGGATGAGCTTTTTATCATGCCTCCTTTGTTTCTATACATAGATACATTATGTATAGCATAGTACGGCCCATTTGGCAAGCCAAATTTTAAACTTTCTTACCCTTCCAATAGACGGGGACTCGAAGAACCTATCTTGATTTTTCCAGTTTATAAATGATATAGTGTTCCAGCACGGGGAATTAGCTCAGTTGGTAGAGCGATTGGTTCGCAATCAATAGGTCAGGGGTTCGAATCCCCTATTCTCCATATTGCAAGGCCGCCTTCTGGCGGCCATTTTTTTACCAAGGGGGGATTCGAAACGGAGGCCCTGGTCCGAACGAAGGTGAGGACGAGGCACAGGATGTGCCGAGAAGGGCCGCAGGCGGGCTGGAGGGAGCCCGAAGGACTCAGGCGACCGGAAGCCGAATGCCCGCTTTCTCTACGCCAGCAAAGCCCGGTCGCCTGAAAAGTCTTGGCGGCGAATTTCGCGGAAACGATGAACCAGGGTATCGACCGTAAGGGATGATTTCTCGTCTCCAGACAGGTCCATAATAATTTCTCCCTTGTCCATCATGATAAGCCGGTTTCCGAGGCTAATTGCCCGGACCATATCATGGGTTACCATGAGGACCGATAGCTTATATTCTTGGGCAAACCGTTCGGTAAGCAGAAGGACCTTTTCGGCGTTGGCCGGATCGAGGGCTGCGGTATGTTCATCTAAGAGCAGTATGCTCGGCCGGGCGATAACCGCCATGAGCAGGGTCAGGGCTTGCCGCTGACCGCCAGAAAGCCGGCTCACATTTTCCTTCATCCGGTATTCGAGGCCCATGCCAAGCTCCGCAAGCCGGTCACGAAACTCGGCCTTGCGGGACCGGGTCATGGCGATCGCCAGGGACTTGCGTCCCTTGCGGGCAGCCACCGCGAGGTTATCTTCCACGGTCATCTCTGCGGCGGTACCACCCAGGGGATCCTGAAATACCCGGCCGATGAAACGGGCCCGCCGATACTCAGCCTCGCCGGTTCTATCTATCCCATCGATAGTAATGGTCCCCGAACTGGGACGGACCGAACCAGCGACCAGGTTTAGCAAAGTGCTTTTACCGGCTCCATTCGAACCAATAAGGGTGACAAAATCCCCTGCTCCGATCATCAAACTGATATTATTTAAGGCCTTCCGTTCATCCGCCGTGTTGGCGTTAAAGACAACGGTGCAATCCTTGAGGGTAATCATAGGATTTCCTCCGCCTTTCGCCTTAAAGCTGCCTGCTGGGCTTGCCGATCCCGGACTGCGCTTTTCCATTGGCCCATCACGAGGGACAGGACGATCATAAGGGCCGTGAGAAGCCTGAGATCGTTGGGGGTGATGCCCGCAATGTATCCATAGAACCGGGCCCCAAAGAGGATTGCCTTAAAAATGATAGCCCCCAGCACAACCCGCAGGAGCTGCAGGCCAATACGGTTGGTCCGCAGCACCAGTTCTCCGATCATCACCGAGGCAAGCCCCAGGGCAACTACACCGGAACCCAAGTTTACATCGGCAAACCCATGGTGCTGGCTCGCCAGGGCCCCCGCAAAGGACACCAGGGCGTTAGCCAGGGCAACCCCGGCCACCTTATAGCTCGTAGGATTGGACCCCGATGCGATCACCACCTTGATATTGTCTCCCAGAGCTCCAAGGGTTAGCCCAAATTCGGTATGAAAGAATAGGTCTAAAAGTACCATGAGAAGCACCGCCAGGAGGGTGAAAAACAGGGCGCTTGCGATTTCTGGCGGCAGTGCGGGAATCCAGCTGGTACTAAAATTGATGAGGGGCCGGTTCCCGATGAGCTGTATATTAGATCGGCCGCCCATGACCCGGAGGTTAACCGAGTAAAGGCCGGTCATGACAACAATACCGGCAAGGAGCGGCGGCACTTTAAGGCCCGTATGGATCAGGGCTGTAAGGCTCCCCGCCAGAGCGCCTGCCGCTAGGGCAATAAGAGCCGCCAGAGGAAAGGGGACACCTGCGGAAAGGGATGCCGCAGCAACCGCAGCGCCCAGAGGAAAACTCCCCTCCACCGTCAGATCCGGGAAATCGAGGACCCGGAAGGTAATAAAGACCCCCATGGCCAAGATACCATAGATAAGCCCCTCTACCAGTATCGCTTCTATCATGTCTTCCCCGTTATTTTCCAATCACGAGCGAAGCCCGATCTATCATAGCCTGAGGAACGGTGACACCGATTTTCTTTGC
This sequence comes from Treponema sp., assembly GCA_020216655.1. GTDB lineage: Bacteria > Spirochaetota > Spirochaetia > Treponematales > Breznakiellaceae > Gracilinema. The sequence continues at coordinate 2,277 of JAIWNU010000236.1, forward strand.
CACATCAAGATTGATGACCAGAGCCTGCTCTTTGGGATCCTTCGCAAAATAGGTGGGAATATCGGCGGTCTTTTTACCCTTAAGGACCTCTACCACAATGCGTCCTGTGGCCTTTCCCATTTCGTAGTAATTAAAACCCACTGCCGCAAGGACCGGTACAGTCTCTGCAGAGCTGGGGTCGGCCGTCACCAGGGGCAGCTTTGCCTTAATGCAAAGGTCCGCCACGGTTGAAATGGCGGAAAACACCGTATTGTCCGTGGACAGGTATATACCGTCTACCCGGCCCACCAGGGAAGCAAGGGCCTGGGAAACTTCGGCGGAATTAGCAACCGTGGCAGTTACAAACTCAAGCCCCTTGGACTTGCAGTACGCTTCGGCCTTGGCGGCGGTGGTCACCGAATTAGCTTCCCCCGCATTGTACACGTGGCCGATACGTTTAGCTTTTGGTGCAAGGGCTAAAAGAGTGTCGATCTGGCCTTCCAGGGGAGGCAGGTCAGAAGTACCGGTGATATGGTCTCCACCCTTATCATAAGAAGCCACAAGGCCTGCGGCGACTGGGTCGGTTACCGCGGAATAAATAACCGGAATGTCGGTGAGCACATTGGCGAGGGCCATAGCGGTAGGAGTTGCAATACCGACCGCCACATCAACCTTATCCACCTTAAATTTCTGGGCAATCTGGCTTGCTGTCGCGGGCTCTCCGTTAGCATTCTGGAGATCTATCTTTGCCTTAGGGTAGGCAGCGGTAATTTCTTCTACGATTCCCTTCTCAAGGGCATCCAGGGCCGGATGGGCCACGATTTTAGCTACACCGATTTTGGGTTCATCGGAAACTTTTTTTGCCGAAGCTGCACCACAGGATGCGAGGGCTGCGAGAGCTGCGAGGGCTACAAGCGCGGCGCTCAACAGGGCAAAGGACGCAAATTTTGTTGATTGTTTCATGATGTTCTCCTTGTTTGTTTCTTTTTATAGAAACACTTGCCACACTATAACGATAAAGAACAGGTCTGTCAAGTTAAATCGGGTTACAGAACTTGAGCCAATTTCAAAAGCCGGGCTTTGTCTTGTGCCAGTATAACTTTATTTAACCCCGTCGATAGCGGCCCGCAGGGCCTTTTCAAGCAGTTCCTGGGGCGGCTCCTGGATATGGCCCAGCCTCTGCATATCCGCCACCAGGCCCCGGGCTGCGGCAATATCGGCCTTTGCTTTTTGGTACACCTCATCCCAGCTCATGTTGACCCGGGCAACACCTTCAGCGATGGCCTGCATGGCCACATCGGCAGCCTCGACAGCGAACACCTCAGTTTCTTCCATGGTGGCGATAATGTTATCGGGATTGATGCCCCGTTTTTCGGCAAAATCGGCGATAGAATGGGCGCAGCGGATCGCCATACCGTCGGTAATTTTTTTTGCCCGCACAAGGAGGGCCCCCTTAAGAATACCGGGAAAGCAGACTGAGTTGTTAACCTGGTTCGGAAAATCGCCCCGGCCGGTGGCTACAATATATGCCCCCTCCTCTTTCGCCGCATAGGGCCAGATTTCAGGAACCGGATTGGCACAGGCA
>JAIWNU010000057.1 GCA_020216655.1 Treponema sp.
CCACAACGCCTGCTGCCACCCCGGCTGCTGCCACCCCGGCTGCTACCACCACGACACCTGCCACATCCACTGCGGGCACCACGACTGGTACTGCAACCGCAGCCACCTCCAGTACAGCTGCTGCCACCCCGGCTGCTACCACCACGACACCTGCCACTGCCTCAGCAGCTACTGCTACCGCAGCTACTACCGCAGCGGTTGCCGCAGCTACTGCCGCAGCGGCTGCAAATCCTCCGCTGGAATCCCTCTCCCAGCCAGAAGAGTTTATAAGCCGGGCCCAATCGGAGTATAAGGCTGGTAAATATACCGATGCTTTAGCAACGCTTCAGGCTTTTACATCAAAATATCCTGCCGGGAGCGACGAAGCATGGTGGCTCTTGGGCCAGGTCTTAGAAGCAAAGGGCCCCCAGCGGGATATCAAAGGTGCCCTTTCCTATTACAAACGACTCCTCTCGGAATATCCCCAAAGCCAGCGCTATCAGGAAGCGCAGCAGCGGGTCGCATACCTTGAGCGGTTCTATTTTGATATCAGGTGAGGCCTTTTAAAAGTGGCTTTTTTAACGTTTCCGATGAGGCGAGGGGCTCGCAGCGAAAAGACGGCGGTCCTTTTTGTATTTCTGCTGATCCTTTCCTGCTCCGTCAAGGCAGAGCAGCAGACGCCGGATGCAGCAAAAACCTTGGTCTGGGTGACCCCATCGGGTAAAAAGTATCATAAAGAAAACTGCCCAACCCTTAAAAACTCTGGGAGCACCGTAAAATCTATAAGTTTGGAAGATGCTTTACAGCGGGGGCTTGAACCCTGTAGTGTCTGCAATCCCCCTGTGTATACCGGCGGCGCAGATCTTTATCGGCTGAACAACCCGCCTCTTCGTTCCGCGCGGGACGCCCAGCTTTCCAGGATGATTCCAGCTCGGGTTACCGAGGTTGTGGACGGAGATACCATTAAGGTGCGAATACCCAATCCCCATCCTATCCAGCTAAAAACAGATGAAACAATCCGATTTTTGGGTATTGATGCCCCCGAAACTAGTACGAGTCCTCGGCCTGCAGGCTACTATGGGGAAGAAGCAAAGACCTATGTTGCAAAGCTCTTAGGTGGCAAAGATATTCTCCTTGCCTTTGACTGGGATCTGCGGGATAAATACGGAAGGCTTTTAGCCTATATATACCTGCAGGACGGCAAATGCGTGAACCTCATGCTGGTGGAGCAGGGCTACGCTTTTGCCTATGTACATTTTCCGTTTCAGTTTATGGATGAGTTTACCCAGGCCCAGGCGGCAGCGAAAAAACAGCGCTGGGGCCTGTGGTCTCGTTAAATTTGGAGCCGTTCCGCGTGGTGGTAGGCTTCCGCACGGATAGCCTTGACTGAATCGTCCTTAAGATAGTCGTCAAAGGGCATCATGCGGTCAATCAGCATGCCGCCGGGAAGTATTTCGATAATCCGGTTTGCAATAGAGTTGATGAACTCATGGTCGTGGGAATTAAAGAGCACCACACCGGTGAAAGCTTCAAGTCCTTCGTTCAGGGCTGTAATCGCTTCTAGGTCCAGGTGATTAGTCGGCTCGTCCATAATGAGCACATTGGCCCCCGAAAGCATCATTTTAGAAAGCAAGCAGCGGACTTTTTCGCCCCCCGAAAGCACGTTTACCGGTTTTAAGGCCTCATCACCAGAAAAGAGCATGCGGCCTAAGAAACTGCGCACATAGGTGTCGTCCTGGTCGGGTGAATACTGTTTAAGCCAATCGGTAATGGAAAGATCGGAATTAAAAAAGCGGCTGTTTTCCTTGGGGAAATAGGAAAAACTTACCGTTTGACCCCAGTAATAGTCTCCTGAATCGGCCTTCTGTTCGCCGGCGATAATTTCAAAAAAGGCTGTTTTAGATTGATGTTCGGCGCCGACGAAGGCAATCTTATCGCCCTTGTTTACTATAATGGAAAAATCCTGGAGCAGTACGGCGTCAGGACTGCGGAAATTTAATTTTTCTACCCGCAGCACATTGTTGCCGATTTCCCGGTTTGGCTTAAAGGCCACATAGGGAAACTTGCGGCTCGTAACAGGGATGTTTTCCAAATCAAGCTTTTCCAGTACCTTTTTACGGCTTGTGGCCTGGCGGCTTTTAGAGGCATTGGATGCAAAGCGCTGGATAAACTCCTTGAGTTCCTTAGCCTTTTCTTCCCGTTTCTTAAGCTGTTCCCGGGCTTGCCGCTGGAGCATCTGGCTCATCTGGTACCAGAAATCGTAGTTCCCCGAATAGAGTGTGATGCGGCCATAGTCGATGTCGCAGATATGGGTACAGACGGTGTTCAAAAAGTGACGGTCGTGGGACACCACGATGACCGTGTTGGGAAAATCGATCAGAAATTCCTCAAGCCAGGTTATGGATTCAAGGTCAAGACCGTTGGTGGGCTCGTCCAAAAGCAGAATGTCAGGATTTCCGAAAAGTGCCTGGGCCAAGAGAACCCGCACCTTTCGGGACTCGTCTAAATCGGACATCATTTTGCCTTGGTCAGCTTCGTCGAGTCCGAGTCCCGAGAGCATTTGGCTTGCCTGGGCTTCCGCCTCCCAGCCGCCTAGTTCGGCGAATTCTGCTTCCAGTTCGCCCGCCCGGATACCATCTTCGTCGCTCATCGATTCCTTGGCATACAGGGCTTCCCGTTCTTTCATGATATTATACAGCTTCGGAAAGCCCATCATCACCGTTTCCATGACCGAATAGGCTTCGAACGCAAAGTGGTCCTGTTTAAGGACCGCAATTCGTTCTCCGGGGCTCACTACAATTTCGCCCTTGTCGTGTTCCTGTTCTCCGGAAAGCACTTTTAAAAACGTAGATTTACCGGCCCCATTCGCGCCGATGATTCCATAGCAGTTGCCCTGGGTAAATTTCAGGTTTACATCCTTAAAAAGGACCCGCTCGCCAAAAGCAAGACTTACGTCAGAAACAGTAATCACTTGGAAGCTTCTCCTTTAAACAACTTAAGCAGCCGGCTTAAGAGACTCGGTTTTTTGGCGGCCTTTTCTGATCCTGATCGCTCAAGCACCTGGACCGGAGTGCTGGATTTTTTGCCCTTCATCTGTTCTTTGGCAGTTCCTGCCCCTTCCGCATGATACTTTCGTTTGTAATATGCAAGCCGTTCCTCAAAGGTAAGATGTGCCAAATTCGGTTTTGCTGCGGTTTTTTCGCGGTTTCCGCTGCCCCGGTTCCGGCTGTCCGCCTTTTGGCGCGGGCCGCCCGCAGAAAGAGTACCGCCCGCAGAAGGCACGCCGCGGGCCTTGTTCCGGCCGCTCTTCGCATCCTCTCTCTTGCCGCTCGAACCGCCAGAAACCTCTGCAGGGAATCTTTCCCGCCCGCGGCCCTGTTTGGGGCCTGTGGGTCTGCCGCGTTCACCCCGTTCTTCCCGTCTCCGGCCGCGGCCCGCGCCGCTCCGTTCTCCGTAGCCCTCATCGTAGGTGTCGGTCCGGATATGCATGCCTTCACTCTTGTCTTCCGCAAAGAGTTCTTCGCCGGCGATCTGGGAAGGAATTTTTGAGCCCAAATATTTTTCTATAGCCGGCAGTTCATACACATCCTGCTCACTGGCCAGGCTGATGGCCACTCCGGTCCGTCCTGCCCGGGCGGTTCGTCCGATACGGTGAATATAGTTTTCAGCCTCATTGGGGAGGTCGTAGTTAATAACCATGGCAAGCCCTTCGATATCGAGTCCCCGGGCTGCCACATCGGTGGCAACGAGAAAACGGGTTTTGCCGTTTTTAACATCATCGATAATTTTAAGCCGTTTTACCTGGGGCAGGTCACCGATAATAAACTCACAGGGAATGTCGTTGATTCTGAGCCGTTTTGCAACAATTTCTGCATACCGCTTGGTATTGCAGAAGATAATAGCGCTCTCTGGATTCCGCTGTTTCAAAATGCCAAGAAGCAGCTTCATCTTATCTTCCCCGGCGACGTGATACAACATTTGTTCGATCTCATCTACCGTCACGTTTTCCGGAGCAATTTCGATCTCTAAGGGATTTTTGGTATACTCCCAGGCGAGATTCTTTACCCAGGCGTTCAGCGTGGCGCTGAAAAGCATGGTCTGCCGCCGGTCTACGGGGGGAACGACTTTAATCAGTTTCCGCAGGTCCGGGTAAAAGCCCATGTCAAACATCCGGTCTGCTTCATCCAGCACCAGGAATGCCAGATCCATCAGGTTCATCTGACCCGAAGCATTGAGATCCAGTACCCTGCCGGGGGTGCCGATCATGATTTGCACCGATTCACGGAGCAGCTTTTGCTGATGAGCGTATCCTACGCCGCCATAAAAGCTTCCCGTTTTAAAAGAAAGGTATTTGCCGATCCGTTTTGCTTCTTCTTCAACCTGAACCGCAAGCTCCCGGGTCGGGACCATAATGAGGGCTTTTTTGCCCGCTAAAAGAGGTTCTGTTAAAAGGCGCTGGAAAATAACAATTAAATAGGCGGCAGTTTTCCCGGTCCCTGTCTGGGACTGCACATATAGATCGTGGCCTCCAAAAGCGTTCTTAAGAACCTGTTCCTGGACAGGTGTGCAGGTAATATACCCTGCGTCAGCGATGCCCCGTTGGAGGTCGGGGTGTAAGGTAAGTTCTGTAAATTCCATGTGTATTCTAATATATACCTTTTTTTCCTGAATATGAAAAGACCAGCTAAAACATGTCACTATTTGCAAGCGCTGATTAACAAAATTACAATATATAGAAGGAGAGCATTATGGCAAAAGTAAATACCGAGCCCTTGGCATGGGTCACCGCGGCGGATATGGGATTGGGTCACAAACGAGCGGCCTGGCCCCTTGCGCCCTATGGAAAGAATGGAGTTATCATCGCCGGAAGTGATGTAAATACTGATCCAGATGAATTAGCCTTATGGAACCGGCTCCGCCGGACCTATGAGAGCCTTTCCCGTATAAAAAGCTGGCCTCTTGTCGGGAATGCCCTTTTTGGTCTCATGGATGCTCTCATGTCGATACCAACCGCCTATCCCTTTCGAGATCTTTCTAAACCTACTATTCAAAACACCTTTGTAGATAAACTGGTAGATCAAGGTCTGTGTCGTACTTTTATCCGTCAGGCCCAATCCGATCCACTTCCGATAGTTACTACCTTTTATGCTCAAGCTATTGCAGCAGAAAAAGCAGGGCTCAGGCGAATCTACTGTGTTATCTGTGATGCGGATATTAACCGTGTATGGGTTTCTGCCAATCCTAAAGAAAGCCGTATTGAGTATTTTGTCCCCTGCGGCAGGGCCCTCAGAAGACTTAAACAGTATGGGGTCCCGGATGAGCGAATATATATGACCGGTTTTCCGCTACCGCTTGAGCTCATCGGAGATGAAGAGCTTTCCATACTTCGCCGTGATTTAGGGCAGCGCCTTGCCCGGCTAGATCCACAAAACCGGTTCTGGCCGCTTCATGTTCACTCGGTAGAGCACTTCTTGGGTAAGGAAAACTGTCCGGATGTACGAGGTCCTGCTGCTGGCCCTGTTACCATTACCTTCGCAGTAGGAGGTGCGGGGGCTCAAAAGGAAATTGGTTCCGCGGTTCTCCGCGCTCTAGGCCCTCGTCTTGCAAATGGTTCTTTCAGGCTCAATTTGGTAGCCGGAAAACGACCCGAAGTGGCCGCTTATTTTAGGGAACACCTGGACCATATGATACATACATTGCCAGAAGCGGCTCAAGCAGTCCGCATCGTTTTTAATCCTGAAGATTCTGGATATTTCGCCGAGTTTTCTTCGGCATTGCACGATACGGACATACTCTGGACAAAGCCAAGTGAGCTGTCATTTTATACGGGACTGGGTATTCCCATTATTATAGCCCCGCCCATAGGTTCCCAGGAAGTTCATAATCGAGAATGGCTTATGGAAATTCAAGGCGGTTTTGATCAGAAGGAACCTGAATATGCGGGGGAATGGCTTTGGGATCTCCTGCAAGAGGGCCGGCTTGCAGAATGTGCTTGGGATGGTTTTCTTAAGGCTCGTAAATATGGTACTTATAAAATAGCAGAAATTCTAAAGACAGGAACCATGCTGCGGGAAACAAGCCCGCTGAAACGTTAAAACGCCATATGTCAAATATTTTAATAACCATGATCGAAGTCGGCTTTGGTCACAAGGGGCCGGCTTTGGCGATAAAAGATGCTCTGGAAGCAGCATATCCAGGGCAGCATTCCATCAATGTTATCGATTTCCCCTACGAAGCGGGCGCTCTGCGTACGGATCAGAATATCAAAACTGCATGGGATATGGCGCTTCGCCGTCCTTGGATGGTTCGCGTTTCTTATGCACTTATGGAAGCAGTCTATCCCCGGTGCAGCAGTGTGCTTTATCCCTTTATGGCTGATTTTTTTATTCAGGGTAGCCGGTATCTGGCAGAACATCAGCCTGATCTTGTTATCAGCACCCACCCCATGTGTTCTCTCGTAGCTGCCGAAGCCCGGCGCCGCTATGGGCTGCGCTTCCCGTTTGTTGTCGATGTGGTAGATCCCTTTGACGGATACAGTCTCTGGGCTGAAAGGGCTGCAGATCTATTTCTTGTACATTCTGAGCAAAGTAAGGAATTACTCTGTGCTCATGGAATTGAAGCCCAACGTATCAGACTGGTCCCCTATCCAAAGCTCCCGGCTATGAATATTCCAGTTAAGACCAAAGAAGCAATTCGCTATTCTTAGGGTATCGAAAATGATGACAGGCCAGTTGTTCTTGTAACCAGCGGAGCTCAGGGTATTGGCCGGGTTTATTCTTTTGTCCGCAGGGCATATCTGGAGGGTTTCCCAGCGCATTTTTTAGTTGTAACCGGGAAAAATAGAAAATTGTATGAAGACCTGGAATTATTAGCTCAGAGTAGATCTTCAAAACGCCTGCAATTCCAGAAAACTAAGTCCCTGAATGGGGTGAGCCACTTAATCCCCCTTTCTTTTGTCGAGTCCATGGCAGAGTTGTATGTTATTTGTGACATGGTAGCTGGAAAGGCAGGGGCTTCCACCTGTATGGAGTCGCTTTACCATGGTAAACCATTAATTTGTACTGAATGGGCTGGTCAAAACGATTATAAAATCGTTGAATTCCTATTGCAAAATCGACTAGGGAGTTATACTCCCCGATACTCTGATTTTATAAAACTCCTTAAAGAACCGCCAGCTTATGAAAAATATAGCGTGGGATTTTCAACCCATGGTATACTAGACGCACTAAGGAGCTTCCATGTTGTTTCTGGATCGATGTGACGGCAGGCGAGTTAAAGGACTTAATCCATTTCAAAAGGTAATACCCTATATAATGACGAGCAGAAACGGAGCGGCGGTGTATTTTTCGGAAGACATTGATATAGAACCGGCTCTGCATTTGGTTAAAAAGCTTAACGAAGAAGAAGGTACGACTAAATATACGCTCTTTGCGGTGGTGCTTACGGCTATTGCCCGAGTCCTGGCGGAAAAACCCCATTTAAACCGTTTTGTTATGGGCCGGCATGTCTATGAACGTAAGTATATGTCGACCTCTTTTATCGTAAAAAAGGCTCTGACCGAAGATGCTCGGGAAACGGACGCCAAAATCTATTTTGACATAGGCGAAACCCTTTCCTCTGTGGCGGACAAAGTCCAGCATGCGATTGCAGCGGCCCAGAGCGAGGAACTCAGCCCCGACGAGAAAGAAATGTACTTTCTTTCAGCCATTCCCGGCGGATATGCACTTGCAACAGCCCTGTTTAGATTCCTAGAACGATTTAATCTAGCCCCCGCTTCGATGATAAAATCTGATCCGCTTTATACCTCAGTGTATGTGGCAAACTTGGCAAGCCTGAACCTGTCGGCTCCGTTCCACCATCTCTATGAATGGGGAACCGCTTCGGTCTTTGTGGTTATGGGAAAAATCGAACGAAGAACGGTAACTAAAAAAGACGGTACGAGCCAGCAGCACCGTTTTATGAATTTTAAAATCACCCTGGATGAACGAATCTCTGAGGGGCTCTATTTTGCCCGAGCTATAGATCTATTCCGCCGCTATATGGCAAATCCCGCGGTATTAAAAACAGTGAACAATAAAACAGAAGGGGTCCCTGAAGCCGTCCAGGAACCCCTTCCCGTTGCCCCGTAACGTGCGGGGGCGGTGAGCTCATTATTTAATTTCAATCCGCCGTGGCTTTGCAGCTTCCTTTACCGAAAGGGTTATCTGCAAAATGCCATCGTTCATGACCGCCTGAATCTTATCCCGGTCGATGGTTTCGTCGATGATAAACCGTTTGTGATATTCGCCGGTCTGCCGTTCTCTGATCAGGTAGGTCCCTTCGGTAACATTAATCGTCGGCCGTCCCTTAATAACCAGCTCGTTCTTTTCTACGCTTACCTCGATACCATCCTTATCAACACCGGGCATTTCCAACCGTACCTGTACCTGACCGTTGTCTTCGCAAATGCTGCAGGCAGGCTGTACGGTCCGAATCTTCTGTTCCTGTTTCTTTTCCACGATCTCGTTCATGGCCATCCTCCTTGCCTTTACATTACTGTACCTGTACGGCGATCTGCCGGGGTTTCAGTTCTTCTTTCTTGCCAATGTTGACGGTAAGCACCCCATTCTTTAGTTCAGCCCGAACCTTTTCGGGGTCCGCCGCAACGGGGAGCGAAATAGTCCTGCGGAAGGAGCCTTCCCAGGTTTCTTTCCGGTAGAACCGTTTCTTCTCTTTGGTTTCCTTGGTCTCTTTCTTTTCCCCTTCGATGGTTATGACATTGTTCTCCACCGTCAGGTTAATGTCCTTTTTGTCCACTCCGGGGAGATCCACCGTCAGGGTGTACCCATCGTTGTGTTCTACCAGATCTACCGCGGGAGCCAAGGACCGGTCCAAAAGCCCCATATTATCAAAACCAAAGTCGAACCAGCGGCTCAGTTCCCGCTGCAGCCGATCCAGTTCTTCTACCGGATCAAGTTCGGTTGGGCGATTGCGTAACATCAGGTTCATATCATACCTCCTTGAATAGCTTGTTTTATCTGGTTTGGCCTGGACCCTATCGGGGCTCAGGCTAACCGTTTCATTTATAAAATAGCAAGAAGCGTGCCAATTTTTTGGTAAAAACGAATACAAAATTGCTATAATTGATAAATTATTTTCCTAAAAAGAAATATTTATATTGATGAAATATTGGAAGCACTGGTGCAGTGGTTTATAGTACACGCGGACCATCTTTGGTTTGTAACGCTTTACCACAAAAGGGTCATAATGAAACACTTTGTGTGTGTAAAAATGACACGTTGAATCGAGGATATTAAAATTACTCTGGGTCTCCCTGACGCAGCAGCCCTATTCAGGCCTTGCACGAAATGGGGTAAACAGCCCATACTGGCCCTTACAATGACAGATATTTCTCTTATCTTTGTTTCAATTCACTGTGAACGAGGCGCGGAAGCTGTTCCGCTGGGTGCTGCGACGGTGGCGTCCTTTGTACATCAAAATGTATCTTTTGAACATCAGATAGATATAGTAGAAGCCTATGTTGATGAAGTGCCATCGCGTATTTTTGACCGTCTATCCTGTTTGGATACCGCCGAGGGCCGCAAGACTATAGTTGGATTTTCTCTGTATAGCTGGAACCGGGCCCTCGCATCCGATGTGGCCAAACGGTACTCCCAGGCTTACCCTCAAAGTCTGCTTGTGGCCGGCGGCCCGGAAGTCACTGCCGCACCCCAGGGCTTAAGCAAACATGATGGGGGGCCGTTTTCGGTGCTCGTACAGGGAGAAGGGGAGTCGGCTTTGCTCCAGGTCTTGCAGGCATGGGCAAGGGGCCAGCTTCCTGAAGCATCCTGCTTGCAGGGAATACATGAGGATCTAACAGCCCTTCCTTCTCCCTGGCTGTCCGGTTTTTTAGACAGTTCTTTAGCCAAGCAGGATGCCAGTTCTGGAGCCCTCTGGGAACTCGCCCGGGGCTGTCCCTATGCCTGCACCTATTGTTATGAATCTAAGGGCAGCCACCGCCTGCGCTATATTTCTGAAGAAC
>JAIWNU010000058.1 GCA_020216655.1 Treponema sp.
GCTTCGAAAAAGAGTTGGATTATTTTATACAAAAACAGGTTCCTTCCGTATTTGTACTGGATCCTACCTTTAATGCAAACAACAAACGGGCCTTGCAGATTTTAGACCGGCTTATCGAGAGGGCTCCTGATATACACTGGCATTTCGAAGTTCGGGCGGAGCTGCTGAATCGGGACCAGGCCCGCCGTTTTGCCCAACTGGGTGCTTCATTGCAGATAGGACTGCAAACCGCAGATCCGGAAGTATCCGCCCGTGTCGGCAGGCCCTTAGATCGTGCAAAATTTAAAAACAAAATTGACATCCTGAATCAGGAAGGGGTGGTTTTTGGCTTAGACCTTATGTATGGCCTTCCCAGCGACACCCTAAAGGGATTTATGGATAGCCTCGATTTTGCGATCGAGCTGTATCCAAACCATTTAGATATCTTTAGGCTTGCGGTGCTGCCTGGTACGGTGCTTGCGGAAGAGGCTGCCAAATACGAAATGAAGTACGAAACGAAGCCGCCCTATGTGCTTATTTCCAGCAGCACCTTTCCCCGCGAGGATATGAACGCAGCGGAGCGCTTGAGCAAAGCGGTCGATTTTTTCTATAACAAGGGCCGGGCGGTAGCTTGGTTCAACCAGGTTCTCTATCCGCTTAAAATGCGTCCTTCCCGTTTCTTTCAGCGTTTTGCAGATTTTATGGATGCCCAGCGAAAACCCTGGGATGCAAACTTAGATCCCTCATATCCGGCATCACGGGAAGCTTTGATGCTTCAATTTCTGGACACGCTGTATGAACAGCAAAAACTCGATTATCTCCTTCCTGCGGTGTGGGATGTGGTTCGTTTCCATGGAGCCTGGGCAAGGGCTCTTGCGGAGGGTATTAGCACCACTATTGATTGCAATTATGATCCGGACCAGCTTTTTGGCGGCGGAGTGATCGATTTAGAAGAATTTTCTGCCCTGGCAGATATGCATCCCTGCAGAATCAGGGTACAGCCAGGCAGGGATGAACCAGAGGTGAGTTATATATCATGAATATGCACGTATCAAACCTATTCTCCCTTCATGGCCAGAGGACCCTTTTGCGGCGTTTATATTTTTCACGAATTGGTCTTGTCGTAGAAAGCGCCCTTATTGGCCTGGCCTCCGGCCTGGTGGTCTCCCTGTTCCGTATGGCCCTGGTCCAGGCCGACAGGCTCAGGCTGACGTGGTACCAGCGCTTGACTACGGTGATCTACTATGGGCAATGGTATCTAATCGGCCTGGAGATCCTAGTCTTCATTGTGCTGGGTCTTTTCTTGGGCTGGATGAGCCTGTGGCGTCCCATGGCGCGGGGAAGCGGTATTCCCCAGCTTAAGGGCTATTTCGAGGGACACCTTACATTCCGTTGGTTTTCTGAACTTTTAGTAAAAATAACAAGCGGCATCCTTGGAATCGGGGCGGGTTTGTCTCTGGGGCGGGAGGGACCCTCTGTTCAGATTGGATCCTATGTAGGAATGGGGATCCTGGCCCGATCCGAAAGACCCGCGGTAGAAAAGAAATTCCTAATTACCGCAGGAGCCTCTGCAGGGCTTGCTGCGGCCTTTAATGCACCCCTGGCGGGGGTCCTCTTTGCACTGGAAGAATTGCACCATGTCTTTTCTCCACTGCTTCTAACCTGCACCCTGGCAGCCTCCATGACCGCCGATATGGTGGCCGGTTATTTCTTCGGTATGCACCCGGTGTTCAATTTCAGGGCTCTCAGGTTGCTCCCAATCAATCTGTATCCCTGGATTATTGTTTTGGGTGTCCTGAGCGCCCTTGGGGCAGATCTGTTTAAACGGGCCCTCTTTGGAATTCAGGATTTTTATAAACGTTTACCGGTTCCCCGTTTTATGTGGCCCATACTGCCCCTTTTAACATCGGTTCCTCTGGGGATCTACCTCTTTGATGTCACCGGCGGAGGTCATCCACTTATCGAGTCCCTTACGGTTATGCAGCGAACCCTCAGCATGCTGGCCTTTCTATTTTTCATTAAACTGCTGTTTACTGCCCTGTCCTATGGGGCAGGAACTGCCGGCGGTATTTTCCTCCCCCTTTTAGTATGTGGGGCTTTGCTTGGCACCTTTACAGGGCAAGTTTTGTATGTGCTGGGCTATATTGACGAGTTGTATATTCTGAATTTTCTTATTTTGGGTATGGCCTCCTTTTTTACTGCCGTGGTAAAGGCTCCGGTGACAGGGGCTGTGTTGATCCTGGAGATGAGCGGGAATTTTAACCATTTTGGCGGCCTTATGTTGGTATGCCTGGTGGCCTATGTTATCTCTGATATCATTGTTTCACAGCCGGTGTATGACGTGCTTTTTGCCCGGCTCCTTTCTTCTGCCGGAAGCGAAACTGGAACCGGAAAAATTGGCCAAAAGTCTCCATAATGGTTTATAATGGAGCTCGTGGGGCTCATGTGCGGTCCCGGCAATCCATCATGTTAAGAGGTAAAGGGAGGTTTCTATGGCTCAAACTGGTGAGCAGAAGAAAGGAGTCCTCGATTGGTATTTTAAGACCAACCTGCTGGCCCGTATTCTGATTGGTTTGATACTTGGTGCTCTTGTCGGTATCATCCTGGGATTTATCCCCGCTTCGGTAAAACCCTTTGTGGACAATGCAAAATTTTTTGGAGACCTCTTTATCAGGCTCCTTAAAATGATCGTAGTGCCGGTTATTTTCTTTTCCCTTGTTTCCGGCGCTGCCAGCATCGCCCCCGGACGTCTCGGCCGTGTGGGGGTTAAGATCATCCTCTATTATCTTGTAACATCCTTTTTTGCGGTTATTATCGGGCTTCTTTTTGCCAACATTCTCCAGCCTGGTGCTGGTTTTGGTATTGTCGGCGATGCAGCAATAAAGGGAAAAGCTGCGGAAGCGCCGACTCTGCTGCAGATACTCCTTAATATTATTCCCACTAACCCAGTGGATTCCCTTGCAAAGGGCGATGTGCTGCCGATTATTTTCTTTGCAGTCGTATTTGGTATTGCCCTGTCCTATGTAAAAGATTCTTCCAACGCCAAGGTTGCCCAGGGCGCAGGGCTTCTTTTTGATGTCAGTAACGCCGCTGCAGAAACCATGTACAAAGTGGTTGGCGGCATTATGCAATATGCGCCGATTGGTGTCTTTGTGCTTATTGCCACAGTTTTTGCCCAGCAGGGACCGAAAGCTCTGGGGCCCCTATTTATGGTAACCCTGGTAGTATATTTGGGCCTTATCTTCCATTTTGTGGTCGTCTATGGCGGATTCCTTGCGGTTTACAAACTGGGTCTTATTAAGTTTATTAAAGGCGCCAATGAAGCGATGATTACCGCCTTTGTTACCCGTTCATCCAGCGGAACCCTGCCGGTTACCCTTCGGGTATCCGAAGAAAACCTGGGTGTTCCCCGGAGCATCAGTTCCTTTACCCTTCCGCTGGGAGCAACCATTAATATGGATGGAACTGCCATCTATTTAGGTGTCTGTGCCATGTTTATCGGCTATGCGACGGGCAACCCCCTTACCTTTAACCAGCAGGCAACGGTTGTTATAACCGCCACACTGGCTTCCATTGGGACTGCAGGTGTTCCAGGGGCCGGTGCTATCATGCTGCTCATGGTGCTTGAATCAATTGGGCTTAAGGTTGCAGAAGGAAGCGCGGTTGCCGCAGCCTATGCGATGATTCTCGGAATTGATGCAATCCTCGATATGGGCCGCACCTGGCTGAATGTGACCGGTGATATGGTTGGTTCCGCAGTAGTATCCAAATCTGAGAAGGAACTCGACGAAGGCAAGTGGAAATAAGCCTGACCAGCGTATCGTGTATACATTTTTAAAAAAAAAGGCTGTCCGCGCTCAAGCGGGCAGCCTTTTTTTTTAATTGCAGCAGAACCTTAATGAGAAGTAGCGCCAGATACCGCATCAGGAGCTATGTCAGGAGCTTCCTGAATGGTGGTATTAGAGTATTTTTTATCGTGATACGCCAGTACTGCTCCAACAATCTGTTTCAGGTTGGCGGTTGTTACCGTGGCACCAGAAATCGTATCGATGGAATCGAGTGTGCTGGCTTTGATGTTGACAAACTTGGGAACAAACCCGGATTCGATTTCTTCCCGCTTCATACCTTCCGGCATGACCGGGCTGTCGCCCCAATAGTCAAAGTAAATTTTGTGTACCTTTCCGCCGTTTTTACCCTTGGCGATCTCAAGATAGAGTAGAGAACGCTTGTTTATTGATTCCTGACGGCATGTACAGGATGTATAGGCAATCTGATAGCGGACAAAGGATTGGGCTTCAAACTCCCAGGCAATCCAAGCCGCCGTATCAGTTTTGGTGCCAAAGCCGTCTATATGGCCATAGGGCAGAATCTGCTGTACATAGGGGTTGTCAACAACGGTTGTTTTCTGCGGTGTACTGGTACAGGCAGAAAGAATGAGCAAAACGCCGATGAGAGAATAACCGTATTTCATAGGCCTAATGTGCTGCGGGTGCAGGAAGTGTATAGACGCCATCGCCTAACACCTTGTTGGGACCCTTGTAGTCCTTAAATGCGCCTGCATTGTAGGTTTTGTAGCCCTTTGCATCCAAGACGGTTTTTACATAGGCAGCCCGGGTACCGCTGGCACAGAAAAGGATAATAGCCTTATTTTGGGGAAAATAGTTAGCAAATGCAAAACCGTCGTTTACCTTTGCGAGCTTTGCATCCCAGGTTGCTTTGCCGTCTACCGTACCCCGGGAAACCATGCGGCCTTCCAGATACTGGAAGAAGGGAATGGTCTCGGTTCCGATAATATACCCGGCGTTAAAGCGTTCTTCCAGATTGCGCAGATCGACCACCAGCACGTCGGTTCTAAAGAGATATTGATCCAGGTTTTCCATGGTGATGGGTGAATCCTTTGCAGCCGCCGATGCTACCGGTGCAGGGATGGCAGCAACTGCGGGTCCCTTCGGTGCTGTTGCGCAGCCGGTGATCACCAACAGAATTCCAAAAAGCGATAGGATAGTTCGTTTCATAGGCTTCTCCTTGTTAAGAATGTATACTAATAATAAATGAAATTATAAATAAGTCAATATATATATAATAATTTATTTATAAAATAATATACAACTGTTATGGCGATATTCGCCCGTATGGGCGAAAAATGTGCCTCACCCATATCGCTTTGATGGATGTAAATTGGATTTATATTTACTTGTAAATACATGCTTATTAACAGTTTAATACTGAATGATTTCATCCATATTTATTTTATGTAAAGAGGAAAAATGGCATGCTTCTTGCTGTTTATAAAAAACTCCAATTTGTTAAGTTTTAATGATATAATGTAAAGGAATCTAATTTGACAGGATGTGGGCAATGAAGCAAAGCGTATTACTCCGGGCAGTATTAATTCTTCTCGCTGCGGTGAGTGTGTTGGAACCAGCGGTCGTGTTTGCAGGAGGGCAAGGCGAAAGCGCCCGGGATCAGGCAAATGGAACGCTCAACTGGTCTAAAACCTTTGACATCTCCGATAAAAAGCCTGGAGTCTACAATCTTTATGCTGAAGCCCAGGATCTCGCGGGTAACAAGACCATAGCGGGGCCCATCAATCTGTATGTGGATCCAAAGTCGGACTTGCCGATTGCCCGGATCGCGAACCCGCTCCAGGGTATGCGGGTTTCCGGAGACTTAAATATTGTCGGTACCTGCACAGATGATGACGGGGTTGAACGGGTGGAACTTCAGATTGATGGCGGGGACTGGATAGTCGCAAAAGGAACCGCATTTTGGTCATATTATGTGAAGACCGGAGATATACCCGACGGCCGGCGTAAAATTAGTGTCCGCGGTGTAGATATTAATGGTCTTGTAGGGCCCATACAGACCATTCAGTTTGATATGGACCGAAGCCGTCCGGGGGCTACGATTTTGAATCCCCAGGCGGGAGCTTTAGTTTCTGGCAGAATAGATCTTAAGGGGACCGTCCAGGATGCCAACGGTGTGGCCAAGGTGGACTTCTCATTGGATAACGGTAAAACATGGACGCAAATTAAGGGATCCTATGACGCTAAAAAAGGAGTGTTTCCCTTCTCTGCATCGGTGGATACAAAGACCCTAAATCCGGGGCCTACGGTTGTTCTTATCCGGGGCACCGACGGTGTGGGTTCAGTTGGTATTACACCGACCCTCTTTGTGGTAGACAACACGAAACCGGAAATTTCTATCATGTCACCCTTGCCAGGAGAAAAGATAGACCGGACCTTTGTTGTCATGGGCCGTGTCCGGGACGATGTGGCCTTAAAATCCTTTTCATGGAAAATGGGAAATGAGGGTGGAGAATTTCCGCTTACCCCCGGAGATCCCTACTGGGCCTTGCCGGTAAAAATTGCAGATCCTAAAGCTGCGGCGGTCGAAATTCTTTTTACAGCCCGGGATCTTATAGGAAACACTACCGAATACCGGTTCAAATTTCCCCTAGATTCAAACAAGGATTTACCGAGAACGACCCTGCTTGCTCCTCTAGCTCTGGGGCCCAATAAGCCTGCGATTTCTACGGGATCCCTCTTCGTATCTGGTTTTGCCCGGGATGATGACGGTATAGCGGCTATAGAATATTGGATTGATAAAGATACTCCCAAAAAAATAGATACTACCGGCGCATTTTCGGTTCGTATCGATGGCATTACGCCGGGTAAGCATACGGTCAGTGTCCGTGCTATTGACCGAAATGGGACGGCAGGTCCAGTTGCCGCAACGCTCTTTGAAGACATGGGGCCTCCTCCGGAACTTTCTATTGATAGTCTTGTGTTTAACAGTGGAACTAAAGAAGAGCGGAGCGAAACCTTTACTGCAGGATCCGAAGTTGCTCCCGATGCAAAGGGCAGCCTCCGCTTAGTTGCCAAAACCCTAGGTAAACTAGAAAAACTTACCTATTCTTTTGCGGATGGAAGTGAACAAACCATTGCAGCGAAGGGGAGCGGCAGTCAGAACTTTTTAGTTCCCCTGCCGGCGGCAGGACCTTTTGGTTTTGTTGCGTTCAAAGCCCAGGTGGCTGACAGTGCGGGAAGAACCGCTTCGGTAGCTTCCCATGTGTATATAACCAACTACGGTACTGTGCGGGGCGATCTAGCCCTGGTTTTTGCCGATGAGCGAATTTCCGGCGATAATATCGTATATTTCCGTAAAGATGCCGCCGATAAGGAGCCAGCTCCCTTTGTCGGCCGCTTTGTAGGGGCCGATATTGCCCTGGTTTCTTTGGAGCCAGAGTCTAAAATAGTCCAATTAAGCACCGAGGCTGGGCGAATTATAGTCCGCCCTGTTTCATTTGGTGTTTCAGGGCCCCACCGTATAGTCGTAAAAAGTACCCTCGGTCATATTTATAAATCAGACCCCTTTACTTTTAATAACGACAATGCGGGGCCTCAAATCCAGATTAAAAAGGGTGAGACACCATTTGTCTCTGGCCCTTCCTATATGCTCTCTGCGACCCTTACCGATTTGTCGGCCATACATTCCGCTTCATACCGTATTTTAACCGCCGAAGGCCAAGAGATAGCCAATGGTCCCATTCCCATTAATGGTAAAGCGGGGGATACCAAGGCCACGACGGTCACCATAAACCAGGAAATCAAAACCCAGGTTTTGCCAGAGGGGCCCTTTATCATTGAAATGCAAGCCCTTGATACGGCGGGAAACAAAAGTACGGAACTAATTCCGCTTTTTAAGGATACCCTTGGACCTGAAATATATCTCGCTACTCCGTCCAGTTCTATTCCCATGCCCTATGCTGCGGGTTTTGTTCAGGATCCTTCGGGTCTCCAATCCCTCTCTTATGCGGCGGATGGCAAAAACTTTACCCCCCTCGATGCCTCTAAACCCTTTGTGATCCCCCTTCTTGATCCGGTTTCTGGCCAGCTCTTGTCCGGTTCTGGCGGAGCTATTAAGGCTGTCGATCGGGCAGGGCGAGAACGGCTTATACAGATCCCAGCATATTCCCCGTCGTCGGATGTCCTTAATGCTCCATCCCCATCCGAAAATACAGGCGCTCAAGGTAAACAGCCTGCCCCTCCATCTCCAAAAATCGAGTATCTTGGCATACTGCCTGGTTTTAACCAGCCGGTAATAAGCGGGACTCCTGCTGCTGTTGCTCCGGTTGGCTCAAAAGCAATTGTATTAATCAAACTCAGCGGAACTCCGCCGCTTGCTCCGCTTAACTATGCGGTTGGAAATGCAAAAGGTATTATTCAACCTGAGGCACTTATTCCCCTTGGGCAGGGAAGCGCCGATGGCCAAACCCTATACGCCGGCGCGTTTATGGTTGACCTGGGTATGGCAAAAGCCGGGCCAATGTCTGCAAACTTAAGCGTAAAGGATAAGACCGGCAAAACCGCCTCATCAACCATTTCCCTGCAGTATAATGCGGATTTTGAAAGACCGGCTGTTCCCTATGTCTCTTTGGAAGATAACTCGCTGCAGACTCCCTTAGTTCGTTTCTTGGTTTCATCTCAAAGTTCCACTGGAATTCAGGGTTACCGTATTCAGCTCGATAAGGATAGTCCGCAGCTTATAGAAAGCCCTACTGCGGCGGTGGTGGAACTGCCGAATCTTGCAGCGGGCAGCCACGTCCTCATCATTACTGCTGTTGACCTGGGAGGCAGGGAATCAAGCTCAATTAAACGGAGTTTCAAAGTTGTGGGCCCTGTTCCTCAAATGGGTGAAGTCGCGGTAGTTCAGAAAGCGGGCCGCACCGTTCTGGAACGGGCCGGGACCTTTAGTTATGAACCTGGGGCCTTGCTGGAAGGCCTTGTGCAGGCATCCAACGGGCTTTCGTCTGTGGAGCTTCGTTTCGGAGATAAGGCTCCAATCAAGGGAACGATCAAAAAAGGGACAGGGGCTGACACTATCTGGCAGGTGCCTATACCGCAGGATCTGCCCTATGCCCGGATCCCCATAAACATTATATTCACCGACGGCGCAGGTCTTTCTGTAGTAAAACAGTTTGATTTGTACCGAATTATGCCGGTAGAGGATCCAACAAAGTTTGATAAACCGGGCTTATATATCAATGACCTCCGGTATGTATCCAAGGAAAATAGTTTCCGTTTTACCAGCGACAATCCCCTGATATTCCGATTTATCGGACAGCCTCTGCAATCGGTCCGCTTTGATACGGATGCTCCAGAGCTGTCGGTGAACTATCAGGACAAGGTTGTCAGTGTGCGGCCAGTAAAGGAAGGCAAGACTAAACCGCTTACGGTGATTGCGAAGACTGTTGAAGGCGATGAATTCCGCTGGGGCCCCTGTACCTTTATAATCGATTTAAATGAACCGAATCTGACCTTAATTGAACCACAACAGGACGGCTGGTATAAGGGACTCGTGCCATTCCAAGCCGATCTTGATCCGGTACAAACGGGGCTGCTTAAAATTCAGACCTTTGAATACGCGATTGACAGTTTTGGAGATGAAGAGCCCCAATGGACTCCCCTCTCGGTTACTGCGGATGCAAAGAATCCTCTCCGTGTCCGGGGTGAATTCCTTATTACTGGTTCGGATGGAGCCCACAGTATTCGTTTCCGGGTGACAAATGGACTTGGCCGCAGCAGGGAATACCAGATGACCTTGAACCGGGATACCCAAAATCCCATGGGGCGCATCATACTGCCGCCCAACCAAGATCCGGTAAACGGCCGTATCACGATTAGCGCCCAATTTAACGACGAGGGCGGCCAATTGGCAAACCTTTCTTACAGCGAGGACGGGGGCAAGACCTGGCAGCCCAGCGAAAGTGCCGATTTTATTTCCCGCCGTTTTGATCTCAGCGCCCAAAGTTCTACGGCGGACCTGATCCGTTTTAAGGCTATTGATGTGGCCGGAAATGTAACAGAACTAGTTGGGGCCTTTAACCTCGATGTGGTTGCTGACAAACCTCGGGTTCAGATCATGCAGCCAGAAGAGATGGAAGTGCTCAGAGAAGATTTTGTCATCGCCGGTGCTGCCTTTGATGATGACGGTCTAAAATCGATTCATTACCGATTTG
>JAIWNU010000059.1 GCA_020216655.1 Treponema sp.
ACGGCGGCAAGTTTCAAGAGCTTGTACTGGAGGGCAATAGCTTTAACCTGCCGGTAAAACTTGCCGATACGACCGACAACGAACACACAATAGAAGTCATAGCGGAGGATATATACGGAGTTAAGGGTGATCCGGTGATACGGAAATACCGGATTTCCAAAGAGGAGCCCAAGGCCGAGATAAAGAGTCCCACCCTGGATACCACGGTGCGCGGGGTTGTCGAAATTTCCGGTTCCGCTTCCGATGCCAACGGCATTAAGGAAGTTCTCCTTTCCTTTGATAATGCGGTGACGTTTAACAAATGTTCTGGTACCACATCCTGGACATATCGTTTGGACACCCGAAACCTGAAAAGCGGCCTCCATTCAATCTATGTAAAACCGATTGATGGGTATGAAACAACGGGCTTTTATGCGGGGCTTATTTCCGTCGATAATACGCCGCCCCAGGTTATGCTGGATGTCCCGGTGGATATGACCGTAAGCCGGGGTTCGCTTGTCTTAAGCGGTCGCGTGTCCGATGATACCCAGCTTGCAAGCTGCGAAGCCCAGCTGTTTAATAAAATTCAGCCCGATAAGGCTTCCCGGAATTTTACGCTGCCTTTAGATCCGGTTATACAGCAGACCCTGGATTTGGGAGGATTGCCGAAAGGAGAATACGGTATTCGAATTATCGCCCGGGACAAGGCCGGAAACGAGACCGTATCGAGCCGGGATTTTATTTTAGATCCCGACTATACCGATGAAATGATCGCCATTGCGAGTCCGGTGCGGGGAGAGTATCTTTCAGGCAAACTGCGACTCCAGGGCTTCCTGCGTTCAAGCCGGATTCCCAGCGCGGTAAGCCTGCTTATTGACGGCGTAGATGTGGCTTCCATTACCCCGAAACCGAATGGCTGGTTCGCCCTGGATCTTCCTGACGAAACAATAACTGAAGGTTCCCACATACTGCTCGTCCGCTACACGAACAGTGAAAACAAAGGAATTGTGAGCGAACCGGTTGCCATCAATTATAAACCCTCCGGTCCCTGGATTATGGTTAATGCATTTACCTCAGGGGACTATGTACCCGGCCGGCCCTGGCTTAAGGGAACTGCCGGCTGGTATCTTTCTTCTACCGATGGGGCAGCAGAGGCTGCCGCCGATCAGGCCCTTGCTGCTGAAGCGCCAAAGGGCAAAAAGATAGATCCTAAGAATATAGCCAGGGAGCGGCAGCAGGGCCGGCAGGTAACACTTGTCGAGGTGAGCCTCGATAACGGAAGAACCTTTATCCCAGCGGAGGGAACTGCTGCCTGGAAATTCCGCCTTGAAACCCAGGATTATCCGGAGGGTCTTTTACCGCTTTTAATCCGGGCTACCTATAAAAATGGAGACCGGGCGCTTTCCAAGGTAATTCTTAATTTAGATAAAACACCCCCAAGTGTTTCTATCCTTAATCCCGCAGAGGGCGGCCGGTTCAACCAGAGCCTCAAGGTCTATGGTATCGCGCGGGATGATGTGAACCTCGCATCGGTTAAAGTAGTATTCAGACAGGGAGATAAGGCCGGCTACGAAGTGCCTGCCTTTATCCAGGGGCTCTATCTTGATAGCGGCGTCTACGGAGATACCCTGTATAATGCGGGGTTCGGTCTTACATTCTTTGATGACAATGTAAAGCTGCAGGCCTCATACGGATATACTCCCCCATTGTATAATGGTCAGGAGCAGCGGTTCTACGGAAACGTGTTCAGCGGGAAACTGCTTGCCAATGTGGCAGCCCTGCCGTTTGGCTATTTCTTCGGTCCTGACTGGAACTTCCTATCCGCTAACCTGGCGGTAGGCGCAAAATTTAGCTATTTTACCGAAACCGCAAGCGGCCAGCCCCTCATCTTAAGTGCTGTGGTGGGGCAGGTGGAATTCCCCCGCTTCCATTTTGACCGGCTCGACTATTTCAGCACCTTCTCCCTCTATTCGGAGTTGCAGGCCTGGTTCATTTCCGCAGAAGTGTCTGGTGGTATCGCCTATCGAATGTCCTTTGGGCTGCGGAGCAGCATTTTCTAACAAATGTGATCCTGCCTCTCTAGCGGCAGGGAGCAAAAAAATACCCCTGCCTGATTTGCAGACAGGGGCTGTAAATTGGCAGTGGAGCGGTCAAAAACAGACCGCTCCAATTGAGCCCTGGGGCTTTATTTTGTGAGCTGCCTTACGGCCAGTTCTATCGCCTGCCGCAACTCGTCTACTGAATCCCGCCGCAGTACCACCAGGCGGAAAATAGCCGCTTCGATAAGCCCGTAGAGGAGGTCATCGGTTTCGCGGACATTGACCTGTTTCAGCTCTCCTTTGCGGATGCCGTCGATTACAATAGAAGCCAAAATATGCCTCAGTCTAATGGTCCGTTTGCGTACCCGGTAATCCGTATCGGTACCGCTTTTTGAGAGGTGGAGCAGGTAATTCAGCACCACTGACAAAAGCCGTTTATTCTCCTGGAGCCGGTCCAAAATGGTGGTAAGGACAAGTATAAGTTTTTCTGGGGTTTTAAGGTTCTGATCCGCCTTGACCCGCTGCAGGTCCGCCTCTACCCCGATAAGCATCTGCTTGATGCTCCAATTAAAGATTTCTTTTTTATTCTTAAAGTAAATGTAAAGGGTTGTCCGGGTAATTCCGCAGCGGTCCGCTATTTTTTGAAAAGTTGCATCCTCAAAACCCTCGTCCACAAAAACATCGAGGGCCCGCTCCAAAATCTCTTTGCGGCGTTTATCATGTTCTACGATTATCGACATTCGTTTTTCTCCCCAAGTTTTCGAATTGATATAGGTAGGATTTCAACGCTCCGTTGGTGATGTTCCGGACCGACTGGGCCCGGCGTCCGAAAAAGGATTCAAAGCCCGGATGGTTGGTAATGACCGAAAGGTTCCAGCCGGGAAAGTGTTTTTCCAAAACGCCCATGGCTTGGTATGTCCGTTCTGCCTCTTCCCGGTCGCCGAGCCGTTCTCCAGAGGGTGGATTGGTGACAATAAAGCCCGGTTCATCCTCCGGGGCCACGGCGTTTTCCATAGAAGATGTGGTGATCCGGGGCCAATACTCAGAGGGCGGAACAAAGTCGCGGGCGATACGGATGCCCCGGCCTGCTTCTTTACCAAGGATGAGTTCGTAAGCCCTGATCAGGTTTGACTGTGCGATGGAAACTGCCCGGCCATCCGCATCGCTGCCATAAATACGGATCCGGTTGGTAAAATTGATCTCCTGCCGCAGTTCTTCCCTGAGACGGGATTCAATATCCCTATCGCCAATTAACAGAGATGAAACTGCAAAATCCCGTCCCAGGCCCGGCGCGGCGCCCCAGGCATACAGGGCGGCCTCGATAAGTATGGTCCCGGAGCCGCAAAAGGGGTCATAGAGCGGATATTTCCGCCGCCACCCGGAAAGGAGCAGCATGGCCGCCGCGGTGGTTTCCCGCAGGGGCGCCGCGCCGCCTTCCGTGCGATAGCCCCGTTTGAAGAGGGGTTCCCCGCAGAGGTCAAGGAGAATCTGGACCCGGTCCTTTTCGATATGGACCCGTATATCTATAACTTCGCCGTATTCGGGAAGCCGAGCTATCCCCCAGACACGGCACAGCCTTTCTGCGATAGCTTTGTGAACCACCGCCTGAATGCTTGTTTCCGCTAAAAGCTGTGAATGGCTGCTTCTGACCTTGCCGATTACTACTCGGTATGTTTTTGGAATAATTGCTTCCCAATTCACGTGCTGGCATCCGTTAAAAAGGGCATCAAAATCAGTGGCTGAAAACGAGGTCGCTTCGAGCAGGACGCGGTCCGCGGTACGCAGGGCAAGCAATGCCCGGTACATCCCCTCCGTATCGGCGGAAAAGCGGATTTTTCCGTAGGTCGAATCTAGTATTGCAATATTAAGTTTATGCAGTTCGTTGGAAAGGGCCTTCTCTGCGCCAATCGCGCAAAGGGCGACAAAATTCATCATATCTTTTCATTATAACAGTTTTTCATCAAATGTTCAATTGTCATGATGCATAGCCGGCATCATGAGCCACTTTTATCCAGGTAAGTTCGTGTTTGTTGTAATGAAGGTGAATAACTTTGCTATCCGGAATAGAGGTAAAGAGCCGTGGTGTTTCAAAATCTCCTTGACCTTGCATTTTTATAGTACAGATATAGTTTTTTGCCAAGCCTGAGGCGAGCCATTTCTGAACCCATTCATAAAGCCGGGGGGGATAGCAAATAACATCGCTGAAAAGCCAATCGATGGGGCCAATCTCTTCGGGCTTAAGGGTAAAGGCATCATGTTTTATGTAGGTAACCAGGGGATTTTTCATAAGCCGGTCATCCAGGGGAGCCCGGTCTATTGCGGTGACCTGAGCTCCGAGCTGGGTGAGTACCCAGGTCCAGCCCCCGGGACAGGCCCCAGCATCCAGGCAGCGGTCCTCCACCTGGGGCCAGCGGCGTGCGCGGACCAGGGCTTCCTGCAGTTTAAGGTAAGCCCTGCTCGGCGGGTCCGTTTTGTTTTCTACAAATTCTATTTTGCCTGCAGGAAAGGGGCTTGTGCAAAGCGGACTTGCAATCATCGTATGGGCATCGAGCAATGTCCAGGCTCCCATGGGAGCATCCGGAACTTCCCAGGGAAAAGGGCGGGGTTTCTGAACGATGGGAGGGAGTTTTTCCTGGATGAGCATACCCCGTCTATATTGGGTAAAAAGCACCGGCGCCCAGTTCCGCTGGATGCTTCGCAGACTGAGAGCCGCTTCAGAGATAGAATCAAAGGTGATTTTTATCGGGTTAAGCCAGATATTTTCTGTCCAGAATGCCTGCCTCTGCGGGCCTTCCGCAAAATAAAGGTTACCGCCAAGGTATTTGTACTCGCCCAGTTCACGCTGCAAATGCTGCTGAAATTCATCAACCCCCTGATAGACGATGCCTTCCAGTTTTTCTATCCGGTTATCCATTGATGCGCTGTTCCTGCGGTCCTGTGTCGGTTCGCCAGGTAAGGTAATCGAGGTATCGTTCAAAGGCTTTTCCCGAAGGAGAAGTTCTTATGAAAAAGCCGATTTCAAAGGCATCGTAGCCAGCCCGATTCCAACGGCTCTCGGCGAAGATTTCAAAGGGGTCAATTCTGGAGTTCGCCTCTGGATAAATTAAAATACGGTATTCCTTTCCAGTTTCGAGGGCCAGGGCTACTGAAAATTCAAGCCGGCAGCCGGTAATGCTCAGGTCCCGCAGGAGACCAGTTGCATAATCGACACTTTCCAAGCGGGCCTGGGCAAGACTTGAGTAGCGGGGATGAGCACGTTTGTCGAACATACTACTATTGTGCTGGTTGCCGCCCGTTTCGTCAATCCGCAAGTCTTCGGCATGCAGAAAATTAAACTTGACATAGTATATACTCGTGTATATACTATGTCTTAAGTGAGGTATATTATGTTGAGTTCCAAGGTATTTATTAGCGGTAATAGCCAAGCAATACGTCTTCCCAAAGAATACCAAGTTAATGAGAAAGAGTTATACATAAAGAAGATAGGAAGTACAATTATTCTTTTTCCCAAAAAGAATCCTTGGGAAGCTTTTGAGAGAAGCCTTTCTGAATTTACTGATGATTTTATGGGTGATGGAAGGAATCAGCCCCCCGTTCAGGAACGAGAAGGTTTGTAATGTACCTGCTAGATACAAACATTTGTATATACATAATCAACAAACATCCACGAGAGATAATTGAAAAAATAAAACAGTTAAAACCCTCACAAGTTAAATTATCAGCCATATCTGTTGGAGAACTTGAATATGGTGTCTTTAAAAGTAAGAACAGAGAACAAAATAGGAATGCGCTTATTGATTTTCTATCCGGATTTGATATTCTTCCATTTAATGATAATGATGCAGAAGTATTTGGTTTGATAAGGGCTGAATTAGAAAAAAGAGGACAAGTCATTGGATCTTATGATATGCAAATTGCTGCACAGGCAATCTCAAATGATCTTATACTTGTAACAAATAACACTGGTGAGTTTGAAAGAATTAGTCAATTAAAATTGGAAAATTGGGTACAAGATAAGAGGAGGTAGTATGAAATCTGAGGCAAATCCTTCCGCGCGGATTCGCACCCTGCGAGAAACCTATGGAATGAGCCAAGAGGTTTTGGCAGAACGGAGTGCGGTGCCCCTGGAGCTTATTAAAAAGATAGAGGCTGGCATTATTCCAGATTTAGCACCTTTGGTTAAGATTGCCCGAACGCTGGGTGTCCGGCTGGGAACTATATTGGACGAGGATCGGGAATTGGGACCCGTGCTGACCCGAAAAGGCGAGGGGGGTGAAAACCTGCGCTTTATTACCCCCAATGCCCAGCAGCGGGAGAATGGGCTTAAATATACTGTCCTCGCTGCAGGCAAGGCGGGGCGGCACATGGAGCCCTTTATCATAGAAGTACCGGCAAAGGCTGATGCACCCCGGTCTTCCCATGAAGGCGAGGAATTTTTCTATGTTATTTCGGGGCACATACGGCTTGAATACGGTACCCTTTCGTACGATCTTTCGGAAGGGGATTCGATCTACTATGATTCCATGGTGCCCCACCGGGCGGTTGCCCTCGATGGTCAAGATGCTCAGGTGTTAGCGGTTGTATATACTCCAGTGTAGGCAGACATATCTATGGGGGATGTAAGACCCGAATATGTATTTCTTGGTTTCCTCGTCGAAGGACCTGCTCATGGATACCATCTATATCGCCTTTATAAGGATAGTTTAGAAGGTCTGTGGCATATTAGCGAAAGCCAAATGTACGCTTCGCTGAAACGGCTGGAAAAGCGGGGCTGGATCGCCCCGGTACGAGAAGAGCCTTTAGGGGAGGAAACCAAGAGTCGGCAGCAATTTATGCTTACCTTCGAAGGTATTTCTGCCTATGAACGGTGGCTCTGGACCCCGACTGCGGCCAGTCCCCGACTTCTTAAGCTTGAATTTTTAACCCGTCTTTATTTTGCCATGCGCTGGAATCTTGAAGAAGCCTACGGGCTTATAGAATACCAGCGGCTTTCGTTGGAAAAAGAACTAAATCGGCTCCTTGACTCTGTGCCACCAACAGGTCCAGCTTCTGAACATGCCCCTCCTCTTTTATTTGATATTTCCGTCCTTGCCAGGGATTTCAGGATCCGCCAGATCCGTACTGCCCTGGACTGGATGAAAGAGCTGTTGTAGGGGCTTTGGGAGCCTGTATCGGTTTTTCTTGACCGCAGCGGAAAGCGGGTCTATACTCACTGAGTGAGTATTTCTCGCAGAGCATCGAACAGGCTTATAGTGCTTCTGGCAGGGCTTTTTGTTCTGGTGATAGTAATTTCCGCCGGTCTGGGCCGCTTTTTCATAGCCCCGCAGGCGGTGGTACGCCTCTTCTGGCTTCGCCTCACCGGCGGTATTGTACCCAATGAGCTTGCGCAGGCTTCCCTTGTGCTGTTCCATATCCGGCTCCCGCGGCTTGCGGGGGCGGCCCTGGCAGGTTCCGCATTAGCTGCCTCCGGTGCGGCCTACCAGGGTCTTTTTCGCAATCCCCTCGTTTCTCCCGATGTTCTCGGGGTGACCGCCGGTGCGGCCTTTGGCGCCGTCCTTTCCCTTTTTTGGGGCTTAAGTCCCCTCATGTTGATACTTATATCCTTTTCTTTTGGTCTTGGAACCGCTCTGCTTGTAGGATTTTTGGCCCAAAAGGCTGGAGCAAATACAGATTCTAATCTGGCACTTGTCCTTGCGGGCATTATGGTTGGTTCTCTTGTATCATCCGCCACTTCGCTCATCAAACTGTTGGCAGATCCGAATAACGTATTGCCCGCACTCACCTATTGGCTTATGGGGGGCTTTTCGGCGGTAAAAGAAGTGTCACTTTTTATCACCGGACCAATCATCTTAGCTGCCCTCTTGCTGCTCTTTGCCCTCAGGTGGCGCATTAATATCCTTACCATGGGCGAAGAAGAGGCCCGGACTCTTGGCGGCCGGGTAGCCCTGTCCCGTACCCTTGTTATTATTGGGGCCACCCTTGCTACGGCAGCCACCGTGGCCCTCTGCGGTCCCGTCGGATGGGTGGGCCTCGTGATTCCCCACTTTGCCCGTATGACCGCAGGAAGCGACTACCGGCTCTTACTTCCCGTTTCGATACTAATGGGCGCGGCCTTTCTCGTGGTGGTAGACGATTTTAGCCGGCTCCTTGCAGCAAGTGAGATACCTATTGGCATTCTGACTTCCTTTGTGGGAGTTCCGGTCTTTCTTGCCCTGATTCGGCGGGGCGGTACGAAATGAAGAGCGGCACGAAATGAATTGATGGAGGTTATGGCTATGCTGGAAATTAAAAACCTCTCTTTTTCTTACGGCGCAAAACGAGTTCTCGATAGCCTCTCCTTTTCTGTTTCCCCCGGTGAACTGGTCTGTGTTTTAGGACCCAACGGGGTAGGGAAGAGCACCCTCTTTAAGTGTATCCTGGGGCTCCTTAAGGGATATTCGGGAGATATCCTCCTTGGGGGCCATTCTTTAAGGTCCTTAAGCGAAGCTGACCTTGCCCGGCTTGTGGCCTATATTCCCCAGGCCCATGTCCCGGCCTACGGTTTTTCTGTGTTTGATGTGGTCCTCATGGGCTCTAGCAGTTCCCGGGGCTTTTTTGCCCTGCCGGGACATCGGGAAGAAGAAGCCGCCCGCCATGCCCTGGAAACCCTGGGAATGCTCGATATGGCAGCTCGCAATTATGCGGAACTTTCAGGGGGGGAGCGGCAGCTTGTCCTCATTGCCCGGGCCTTAGCCCAGGGCGGGCGGCTCCTCGTCATGGATGAACCCACGGCGAACCTGGACTACGGCAACCAGGTCCGGATTATGGAACACATCGCGGGCCTTACGGCGGACGGGTACAGCGTTCTTTTATCAACCCATAACCCGGAACATGCTTTCCTGTGGTCAAATAGGACCCTTGTCTTGCATAAGGGGCGCCTCATTGCCGACGGTCCTCCCGCGGCAGCCCTTACGGAACAGAGCCTCGAAGCCCTGTACGGTATACCGGTACGGCTCTTTTCTCTGGGTAACGACAAAACCGGCCGTTACCAGGCTTGTATGCCCGCTTTGGAACTTCGCGAGGTTTGCCGGTGAAGATGATGCATCCAGAAGATTTGTACAGATCTTTGATTGATGAAATTCCGCCTGATCTGCGTATTGAGCTTGCCTATGCGGGAACAAGCCACTGCATGGTTGCAACAGAAGAAGGCATCGGCTCGGTGATGACCCTGCCGCCATCAGGTCCCGCCGCAATCTTGCCGGAAAAGCTGGAAGGGCTTCCGCTTCGAACTGTGGCGGAAGCGGTGCTTTCCTGGAATGCCACCGATGCTGCCCTGGGGGCTGCGGCCCTCAATGCCTATTACAACTCGCCGCGGGTTTTACAGAAAAACTTCGGGTTTATTCATAGCGCTGTGGATGCAAGCGCTGACCCCTTTGTCCGGTATGCTGAACAGGCCCGGGGTAAAAAGGTAGCAAGCATTGGGCACTTTGCTTCTGTAGAACGGCACATCGCTCCGGTTGCAACTTCCCTTTACATTATTGAAGAACATCCGCAGGAGGGGGATTATCCTGCGGCGGCGGCGGAATACCTGTTGCCAGAGATGGATATAGTGTTTATTACCGGCAGCACTTTGGCAAACAAGACTTTGCCGCGGCTTTTGGAATTGAGCCGCCATGCCTTTGTGGTTCTGGTGGGTCCCAGCACCTGCATGGCTCCCCAGCTCTTTTCCTACGGAGTCTCGGTTTTGAGCGGCAGCCTGTACACTGACCGGGAAACCTGCCTTTCCCTGGTAAGGCAGGGGCTGCATGGCAAGATGGTTCATCAGGGGCAAAAATTATCATATGAAGCTTTTCAAAACTCAGCGAGTTTTGAAAAAGGAGTAGGCTGAACATGGGTTACTTAAACAAGTTCCGATCCAAATTGATGGGGCTATGCCTGGTTTGTATGTTTGCGCTTTCAGCTCCCCTTATGGCGCAGAAAACTTCTGTTTCGCCTGGTCCGGGTAATTCAGAGCAGTCCCGCTGGGCCTTTACCGATTCGGCTGGGCGAACCGTTCAAGTTCCCCGCTCCATCAATAGAATTGCCCCCTCTGGTCCTATGGCGCAGATTTTTCTTTTTACTCTTGTCCCTGACCGCATCATTGGCTGGTCGAGTAAGCCCGCTTCTGAGCTACTTCCCTATCTCAGTCCCGCTGCCCGGGCCTTGCCGGTCTTTGGCCAGTTCTATGGGGCCGCTTCTACGCTTAACATGGAGGCCCTGATAAGCGCGAAGCCGGACATCATTATTGATATAGGGGAGCGGAAGCCGACCATCGCCCAGGATATGGATGATGTCCAGAGCAGGACCGGTATACCTACCGTATTTATCGAGGCCTCATCCTTTGATTCCTACGGCAAGACCTACCGGGATTTAGGAAAGCTCCTTAATGTGGGGGTCCAGTCTGAACAGCTTGCCCAATTCAGTGAAACTACGGTCGCTTATTTTAAGAATTTGCAGGACCAGCTTGGCAAGGGCCGCCGCAAGGTCAGGCTTTATTACGGCGAGGATCCTTCGGCGTTGATGACGATTGCCGTAGGTTCACTGCATTCCCAGACCATAGAGTTTGCGGGGCTTCTTAATGTAGCAGATCTGGCCAACAAGGGAGGCACTGGCAGAAACCAGGTTTCCATGGAGCAGCTGCTCCTCTGGGATCCGGACCTTATAATTCTAACAAGCGGCGCCCAGGCTTCGGTTGTGGCACAGGATGGGCTTTTCCGGCAGCTCCGGGCGGTAAAACAGGGAAGGGTCTATGATATTCCCGCTGAGCCCTATAACTGGGTTGCACGGCCCCCATCGGTTAACCGGCTTGTAGGTCTGTACTGGCTTGGCCACCTGGCTTACCCTGACCTGGTCAGCCGGGAAATGCTGGAAGCCAAGGTTAAGGAATTTTATTCCCTCTTTTACCATGTGCAGCTTGGCGATGCAGAGCTTAAGCGGTTTCTTCCCTAAGGCCCTTGAATGGCCCGAAGCCCGGGGCTTAGTTATCGCCGCGGTGGGCGGGGGCGGCAAATCGGCGCTCCTGTACCTTTTGGCAAAAACCTTTGCGGAAAAGGGAAAACGGGTCGCTCTTACCACCACTACCCATATCTATGACCCCCGGACCGAAACGGAACCGCGGCCCTATGATTCGGTAACAATTATTTCTGAGCTTGGACAGGCGCCTCTCGGATCTGATGCGGCTATCCTTGAAAGACTTTCGGCTTTGGCGGTTTCGACTCCGAAACTGGGAAGTGTTACGGTTCTTGCGTCACAGGAAGCCATCCCGGATAACTCGGTTCATCAAGCTCATGGGAAGTCACCGCTTTACAAACTGCGGGGCATACATCCAGCATGGGCAGGGGCCTTGGGTTCCTACTGGGACCTGGTACTGGCAGAGGCTGACGGTTCAAAGCACCTTCCGGTTAAGGCGCCGGCGGAGCATGAGCCGGTTCTGCCGGACCTATGCGACATAGTCCTCGGCTGTGTGGGACTCGACTGCCTGGGTCTCCCCATGGACGAAGCCCATGTACACCGGCCCGCCTTGTTTGGCGCTGTAACGGGATG
>JAIWNU010000060.1 GCA_020216655.1 Treponema sp.
AATCGGTCAATATGGGCACAATAATTGTTCCTGCTAAGGAAATTCCGAAATATGCTATGGGCCATTCTGGCCGGTTTTCCGCCAGCAGCATGACCCGGTCTCCCTTTTTCAGTCCCAGCTGCTGAAGGATGCTGGCAATGCCAAGACTTTGTTCTCCGAATTCCCTATAGGTTGTGATTTGGGTAAGTGTGCCCTCTGAAAACAGGGAAAAGGCAGTCCTTTTTGAAAATTTTAATGCCGAAGCCTGAACAAGGTCGGTCAGCGTTCTGTGTTCTAAATGTACCATACCAACAACCCCTTCGTATCTCTACATATTAATAGTGCTACCATATGACCCAATTGTAAAGGAAAAGTTGCATACCTATTGCGGTACATCCTGTTGCCAGGTAGAGTAGGGAGTATGAAATTGCAACCTGTTTTTTCAGCCCTATGCCTTGCTTGTTTTGTGATATTCGGTAATCCAGCCCTTTCTGCTCAGACTGTTCCCTCTGGAGCGAGCCAGGATCTTCTGCAGGATCCATCCTGGCTTGTCGGATCTACCCTGCAAAGTATCATTACCCAGTTTGGCAGTCCTTTGGCAGTCTATTCAGTCCGAGGACAGGAGCCCTGGCAGGACGATGTCGTTTTTAGCTATGATGGCATAGATTTATATTGGTATCAAAATCGGGTATGGCAAATCGGTATTCCCCAGGGATTCGGTCTAAAAAAGGGGGATACTAAAGAGACGGTGCTTGCTATTCTCGGTGAACCGCTTATCCAACAAGATACCTATCTGGTATACAGACTCCCGAGCCGGGGGTGGCCTCTCCGTTTACGGGTGCTTTTTTCTGAGTCTAACACGGTACACTCTTTATATGTATACCGTCCAGATTTTTAAAAAGTTGATGCAAAGGAATAAAAAACGATTGCATCAATTCGCCAAAGGAGCATAGGGTGGCAAAGGTTTGTTTATGTCTTACCGGCAGGACTATCCTTAAGGATTTGGAGCTTGTTGATCGGTACCGTTCCTATATTGATGTAGCTGAACTGCGGGTGGATTTTCTTGATCCCGATGAACGTTTTTATATTCGCCGCTTCCCGGCCCTGGCAGGTATTCCTACTATACTAACGGTTCGCAGAAAAATAGACGGCGGCAATTTTGTAGAAGGAGAGGGTGCCCGGATAGTGCTACTCGCGGCAGGGCTAGCCTTTGCCGATACGGACCGGCGGCGCAACTTTGCCTATGTTGACCTGGAAGATGACTTGGATGTGCCTAGCCTGGAGGAAGCGGCTCGAACCTTTGGTACAAAAATTATCCGGTCCTATCATAATTTCAACGGGGTCGATGCGGATTTAGAACAGAAATTGCGGAGCCTGAGAAGAACAGGTGATGAAATAGCAAAGGCTGCGGTGATGCCTCAAAGTTATGAGGATGTGGCTAAACTGTATCAGGTGGCTGAGCAGACAAGGGATATAGATAAAATTTTAATCGCCATGGGTCCCCATGGGGTCAGCACCCGTATTCTCGCGGAAAAACTTGGATCCCATCTTAGCTTTACGAGTCCCCTAGCGGAGGTCGCTTCCGATGCGGACATACAGGTGGCAGGGCCCGGACAGCTTGATCCCAAAACATTGGTAGACACATACCGTTTTCGTTCCCTTACTAAGGACACAAAAGTATATGGAATCATAGGTTACCCCTTAACCGCCACTTCGAGTCCCCAGATTCATAATAGGGGCTACGATGAGAAAAAAATAGATGCGGTCTATATTCCTTTTCCTGTACAGGATCTTCCCTTCTTTTTTAGTTTGGCAGACACCTTAGACATCCAGGGCCTTTCAGTTACTGTTCCCCATAAAGAAACGGTGCTTTCCTACTGTTCCCAGCGATCTTCCGAAGTGGAACGTATCGGGTCCTGTAATACCCTCGTAAAAACCAGTCAGGGATGGGCTGGATATAACACAGACGCTAAGGGCTTTTCCGATTCACTCCTCCATTTCATAGGAAAACAAAGTTTATGGAATAAACGGTTAACCATCATAGGTGCTGGAGGGGTTGCAAAAGCTGTGGCTGCCGAAGTGTATCGGCTCAAAGGCAGGGCGCTTATTCTGAACAGGACCCAGTATAAAGCGAAAGAAGTGGCTGAACCCCTCAATTTTGCCTGGGCTGGACTTGATAACCGTGGTATAGAACTTATGGATAGATATAGGGACATCATCATACAGACTACCTCGGTAGGCATGGAGCCCAATATAGATGAAGACCCCATTGAACTATATAAGTTTAGAGGTAAAGAAGTAGTGATGGACCTCATTTACAAGCCCGAAGAAACAAAGATGCTGAAACGGGCTGCAAAAGCGGGCTGCAAAACCTTGAACGGCTATGATATGCTGTTACGGCAGGCGAAACTGCAATTTTTACTTTTTACCGGCCAGGAATACCCTGATTAGGCCTACAACGAGTCTGATTCAATCATAAGGGCGCTGACATCGTCTGCAAGCTGTCCCATAGGGTTGCGGGATTTAAGCAGTCTATAGAGATCCTCCAGGTCTCTTTCCTTTTCAGTGGTCCAGTCTGCAAAAAAAGCGGTGACCCCTTCTATCTCAAAAGGAAGTCCGTTCTCATCTTCCGCTTCGTAGACCCCATCGGAGGCAAGAAACAGGATATCCCCTGGATCGAGACTAAAGGGGATTTCCTGGTATTTGCAATTTTCCACCATTCCAATCATAAAAGACCGCTCTCGTATGGGTTCTGGAACAAAGACTCCGTGCCGTTTCCTAAAAATCAGCGCCATGGGATGTCCTGCGCTGGCAAAATAGCCAGTCCGTTTGTTGGGATCCATAACGATGATAGAAGCGGTAAGATAGTACCCTTCGACAGTAGATGTCTGGACAAAATCTTTATTAATGAGCTCCAGCATTTTTGCAGGCGAATAGGTGCTTTTGAGGCAGCTGTGGAACAGGGTCTTATATATCATCGCAAAAAGGGCGGCCGATACTCCATGCCCCGTCGCATCGGCACTGGAGGCTACTAAAAGTCCCGTATCGGTCTTAAAAGCTTCTACAAAATCACCGCCGGTAACCTCTAAGGGATGGAACAGCGTACTTATCCTCAGGTGTCCCACCGCAAAAGGCTCTATGGTTACCATGTTTTTTTGTATCTCGCTGACCAGTTTGAGCTGGCCGTATTCTTCGGTCATGTCCCGAAACATCCCTATGCCGCCGACCACCTGGCCTTCCCTGTTTTTTAAGGTGCTCATAGCAAGGGAAAGGGGGATTTCCCGGCCATCGGCGGTTCTCATGAATACATAGCTGGGGTAACGGCCGGTATAACCTCCCTTTACTGAGAGGGCAAGGGGACATATTCCTTCGCCGCAGAGCGGGTTGCCTGATGCATCCCGTTTGCAGAGGGGGCCTAAAGTCGAACAGGCCCAGCCGCAGACTTCCCTCGCCGGGTACCCTAAAATGGTCTCCGCAGCAGGATTCCAGTAGCGGATCGTAAAGTCCCGGTCAACGATAAATATGCCATCCTGCATCTGTTCGAGTACATCAAAATAACTTGTAGCCTCAAGTAAAAACTCGTCGTTGCATGTATTCACAATGTACAGTATAGTGCAAATCGATAGTTTTTGTGGAGGATGCTTAAATGGATCAGAAAGAGATAAAACAACTGGTGGCCCGCAGGGCTGTGGACACCCTGGTTCACAGTGATATGAAACTGGGGCTCGGTACGGGTTCTACTGCCATACCGGCGGTGCATTATATAGGAGAACTCATGCAGCAGGGAAAATTGAAAAATATTATGGTGGTGCCGACCAGTTTCCAAACCATGATTGCCTGCGAGCAATGGGGCATCCCTTTGTACACCCTCAACTCAAAAGAAATTGGCGGCGAGCTGGACCTGACCATAGACGGGGCTGACGAGGTGGATCCTCGTAACTATTGTACCAAGGGCGGCGGCGGCGCCCTGTTGGTAGAAAAAATTGTGGCCTATGCTTCCCGTGAATATGCGATAGTAGTTGATGAATCTAAGGTTGTTGAACAATTAGGTATGAAATTTCCGATACCAATCGAGGTGATCCCCGAAGCCCGCATCCCCGTACAGCGTGCCCTGGAATCTTTGGGGGCAGAAGTGACGCTCCGGGAAGCGGTTCGGAAGGCAGGCCCGGTAATCACCGAACACGCCAATCTCCTCCTGGATATTCGTTTCTCTGCACCAATCGATCCGGCAGAAATGGAAAACCGGATAAACCAGATTCCCGGTGTGGTCGAAAACGGCCTATTCACCAGGAAACGGCCTCAGGTCTTTATTGGCCGATCAGACGGCACTGTCATAACAAGAACCTAGGAATCGTATATGGCTATAGACAAGCACATCAACTTTTTTGAACTGGAAAAAGCCTGCCAGGAAGAGGGCTGTCCCCTCTGCCGGATTGTAAGTGATCGGACCTGGCGATACTTGGACAATATGCTCTTTGAACATATTTCTGACCGGCCTTTCCGGGCAGCTCACAGGGCTGCCGGTGGCTTCTGCCGGGAACATTCTAAAAACTTAAGCACTTTTCGAGACGGCCTCGCGGTGGCAATCCTGGGCAGGGATATTTTAGAAGACCGAATTGAATCTTTTAAAAAAAACAAGGCCTGGAAACCCAAGGAGCTTTGCCCTGTCTGTGCGGAACAGCAAAGAATCGAAAATGAATATCTCAGTTTCCTCGCTGAGACAAGGGGCCAGAGCCCCGAAGAATTGGAGCTGCAAAAGAAATTCACCGCCTCAGAGGGGCTCTGCGCCCCCCACTATGAGGCCCTCCTGCGGCTTTCCAAGAAAATTCCCCTGTGGCTCAAGCAGTTCCAGGAACAAAAGTTCGAAAAGCTGCTTGAACGGGTGAACCGTTTCATCGATCTATCTGCCTATGGGAAACAGGACCAATTTGCCGCTCTTTCAGAAGCAGACCAGGTGGTGTGGAAAGAATTAGCTAGAACGCTCCGGGGCACTATTCAGTAAGGTCTGCGGCCTTCATTATGTACTTGGTGGCAATAACCTCATGCCAGAATGACTGGACAATTAGGTCATCATGCCGTATTCTTAAGTATAATTAAAGTCTCTGAAATATATCTCTTGTATGAGGGGTTTGTCATGAATGAAAAAATACAGGAAATTGCCGAGCGCGTTAGGGCCCTCCGGGACATAAAAGGTCTTTCGGTAGAAACGGTGGCTAAACATATTGGGGTAGATGTAAAAACCTATCAGGAATGGGAGGGGGGCAGCTCCGACTTCCCCGTAGGGGTACTCTATGAACTTGCAGGTCTTTTCTCGGTGGATCTTACGGAGCTTATTACCGGTCAGGCTCCGCGGCTCCATACCTACAGTGTCACCCGCAGCGGGAAGGGGCCTGAGGTAAAGCGCCGCAGTCCCTATCAATACTGGAGTCTGGCATACAATTTCCAGCACCGAAAGGCTGAGCCCTTCCTTGTCAGGATAGAAAAAGAATCGGAACAGCGGCCTCTGGAGCTGAACAGTCATCCGGGGCAGGAATTCGACTATGTACTCCACGGCAGAATGCTTATATCTGTGGGGGGCCATGAAGTAGAGCTGGGCGAAGGGGATTCTATCTATTTCGATGCCTCCGAACCTCATGGTATGAAAGCCTTAGGCGGCAGCCCGGTAAGCTTTCTTGCTATAATCCTATAACAAATAAAGGAATACACCCATGAAAAGTCTTCTGGAACAATATCTGGCGAAAACTGAATTTACCTCCTATGAGGATTTTGTTGCTCATTATAGCCTTACCATTCCAGATAATTTTAATTTTGCCTATGATGTTATGGATGAATTGGCTCGCCGTTCTCCTGATGCTCCTGCCCTGGTCTGGTGCGACGAGCGGGGTGCAGAGGCCACTTTTACCTATGGCCAGCTAAAGGAACTTACAGACCGGAGCGCCAATGTGCTGCACCATGCGGGGATCCGCAAAGGGGATCCGGTCATGCTTATCCTGAAGCGGCGCTATGAGTTTTGGCCCACCCTGCTGGCTCTGCATAAACTGGGAGCCATTGCTATTCCTGCAACCCACCTTTTAACCACAAAGGATATTGTCTATCGCTGCAAGGCCGCCGATATTGCGGGCATTGTCTGCGTAGACGACGATGCAGTCATGACCCATGTTGATGAAGCTGCAGCTTTTTCGCCGACCCTTCTGTATAGAGCCTATGTGCGTTCTGTCCATGGGGATGCGGCAAGCGACCCTGCCCTGAACCGGCCGGTGGATTTTCAGGGCCGCCGCCTTGAATGGCAGGACTTTAACCTGGCTGTGGCAAATGCTTCTACTCATTTTGCCCGTCCCACAGGATCCGAAGGTACCAACAACACTGACATCATGCTCCTTTATTTTACCTCCGGAACCACGGGGATGCCTAAAATGGTCCGCCACGATTTTACTTACCCGCTGGGACACATTGTCACCGCCAAATACTGGCAATGCGTTAAAAAAGGGGGGCTGCACCTCACGGTGGCCGACACAGGCTGGGCTAAGGCTGCCTGGGGAAAAATCTACGGCCAGTGGCTCTGTGAATGCGCGGTTTTTGTGTATGATTACGACCGTTTTGTTCCCCAGGCAATGCTCGAGGTGGTGAGCCGGCACCGGGTTACCAGTTTCTGCGCTCCACCTACGGTCTATCGTTTCTTTATTAAAGAAGACCTTTCAAAATACGATTTTTCAGCCCTGGAACATTGCTCCGTCGCCGGGGAGCCCTTAAATCCGGAAGTGTACGAACAGTTTCTTGCCGCCACGGGTCTTAAGTTGATGGAAGGTTACGGCCAGACAGAATTGACCGTAGTGGCAGGGACCTTCCCCTGGATGCAGCCTAAGCCGGGCTCCATGGGCAAGGCTGCTCCCGGCTATGATCTTGATTTAGTGCGGGAAGATGGAAGTTCCTGCGAAGCAGGCGAAGAGGGCCAGATTGTGGTCCGGACCGGCCGCCGCCGGCCTGTAGGCATGTTTGCCGGCTATTACCGGGATGCGGAACTGACCGCCAAGGTTTGGCATGATGACATCTATTATACCGGCGACATGGCCTATAAGGACGAGGATGGCTACCTCTGGTTTGTGGGCCGTACGGATGATGTCATTAAAAGCTCAGGTTACCGTATTGGCCCCTTTGAGGTAGAAAGCGCGCTCCTGGAACATCCGGCGGTCCTGGAATGTGCTGTTACCGGCGTTCCCGATCCAGACCGGGGCATGGCGGTCAAGGCGACCATTGTTCTTGCCAAGGGCTGGACTGCCAGCGAGGAGTTAAAACGGGAACTCCAGGAACACGTTAAAAAGACTACCGCCCCTTACAAGTATCCGCGGGTTATCGAGTTTGTAACCGAGCTCCCCAAAACGATCAGCGGTAAAATCCGCCGGGTCCAGATTAGGGAGCAGGATCGGTAAAGCATGTTAGTTTTGGGAGGACATTTATTTCTCTAGCGGCCCAATAGGCTCCCACAAATTATAGCCTAATAAAATAATAGGAACGATAATGGTAGTGCAAAAAATAACAGAAAGGGCAATGTCTTTTGCGCTAAGACGATATAATACCTTGTCGTTTTTCTTGCCATCCTTAAAGAGTTCATTAATAAACCCATAGGGGGGTACTGTTTGGACGGATCCATCCTTGAACACGATTTCCTTTGGCTGGGAACAACTGGTTACTAAAAAGGCGACCAACAGTAATAAAGTAAGCAACTTTTTCATGGTATATTCCTATGACTAGGAATATACCATAGCTCTATGGAGATTCAAGTACAATACTCCCTTTAATGTCCCTAAGGCTGTCCATGCGGCGCTGACAACGGCTACGGTGGCGAGGGCGTAGGCTTTTTGGGGATGTTGTCCCATGGCATTATTATACAAGGGAACTGCAAAGGGTTTTCCCTCTGCAGAAATGAGGCTCGTAAGGATACCGCTGCCAAGGCTAACCGGTACAAACAAGGATGGATGGGCCTTTGTTTCCTTTTCAGAAATGGGTTTGATAATTAAAATACGCAACCCAACAAGGATTGCATAGATTCCCAAAATACCTAACCATAAAGATGGTTTAAGCTGATTAGCCAAGAGTCTGCCGCCAACACCACCCAACACCGCTGGAATTGTTATGAGGAGCCATTCATGTGAACCAGGGGGAACTGCTCCATGGAGCAGTTCCTTCTGCCGCAGGAGCGCCATGAGGGCAGCCAGAGAAACAACGATAAGGTTTATTTGAATTGCCTGAACAACCGGAAGGCCAACAATGCCAGTGAGCATGATAACCAGAAACACCCTATCTACCCAGGATCGTATAGATGAGGTAACAAAGCCAACGATAAGTGCTGCAAAAAGGCCCCGCAGTAAGAGTGGCACGGTTAGTGAAATCATAAGAGTTTCTTATATCTGGGTAAATATATATATAATATTTCAAAATAATGAAATATTGTCAATGATCAAGAAGATATGCAGCTAACCATGTTTTTATGAAAACCTATAATTTTGATAGTACTTCTTGTATTTTTTGAATATCAAATTTTTCTGGATCGTAACCAGACGGCAGCCATTCAAAAATCTCTTTTTCATCTCTAGTGAGGTTATGTTTGGGTTTTGTTAACAATTCTATGATATCCATATAACCAGATATACCACCACAGTCTTCAGGTGGACAGGCTCGTTGTCCTTCTAAGATGAGGGGAACTTGCTCAACCTCAGGATGTGCTTTTTGAGTTTCTAAAACAGTTATATCATGTACCCAATGATCGCCATAATCATATATATATTCAAAATGGCTACCCTTGCGGAGCTTCAGATTATCTAATCGGATCTTTCGTTCATCTTCGATGGGATCCCAATCATCAGGAGATGGTTCTCCATAGTGCTGTCCACGTATATCAAATAAATGTAGATGATAACCTTGCCATCCCATAGTGGCAAGAATTATCTCACTTACCTCGGCTAAGCTTCTATTGCCTGGTATGAGTACATTTCGATAAATTTCTGGTTCTATACCAGCAAGGCTTATTTTTAAAATAAAATGTTTTTCTGCTGCTGGACGACTTTTTTTCTTTTTTTTAGGCCTTTGATTTTTTGCTGTGTTCTGAATATTATCGGAACTTGTAATGTTTTTCTTCGGAGATATCTTTGTGTTAAATTTAATTTGCAGCTCAATAGCCTTCATTAGTTCTAAACTGATGTCTTTAAAGGTTTTTAAGCCAGCCTTTAATTCTTTTATTTCTGATGCCTGGAGCTTCAGTCCTGGTATATTTAGCATACGTATATTATTGGATACAATTTTTATTATATCGAGTAGTTCGTTTAGCTCAGGACTTCTCTTGATATTTGGATCTGTAAAGGGTTGTACCTGACGTTCCCATAACAAAAAAGATTCATAAAATATGAGTATTTGCGAACGAAGTTCTGCGATACTTTTTAATTCAGAATCTGCGTTATAATTTTTTTCAATTTCAAGCCCGTAGGCCTTCGTCTTTTCATATATGTTATGGATTTGCTTTGGCAGATATCCTACTAATTCAATGCCTCTAAAGCAACGTTCCAAAGCCGCATCTACTGTATGACCTTGATATAATTCATCTATAATAAACGCTTCGATTTCGTCGGGATCTAACAAAAGTCCCATGTCTGACATGGCTTTGTCTAAGTTTTTGGCTTGCTTTTCTATTGGGGTTAATAACTCATCGTTTTGTAATAATGTATACAATGATTGTGTGTCCATTCCGCTGGACCATAAATAACTTTGTCCGTCGATAAAGTACATTTGTAATTTTTTGCTGTTATTATAATAGTCTGAAAAGGATCCTTTTGGGTTTTCTCTCACCGAGTCAGGAGCTTCCTGAAAAATGGTCCCTATCATGGTTTGTGGATCCCTAGGGAATTTTAGTTTTTTAATTGCCCGATCCAATCCAATATCAAGGGCTGCAAAATAAGCATCAGTTTCTTCTTTCATAATATTCCTTGTAAAGATTGGATGTACCTTAAATAAATCGTCCTCATCTACAATA
>JAIWNU010000061.1 GCA_020216655.1 Treponema sp.
CTCTGGAATTCGAGATAGTCTCCTGCTGCTAGCCCATGGTCGGTATAATAGGTTCCTACATCCAAAACACGACATCGAACAATTATATTTGTCTCATCTGGATTGTCCTGTTGTAACAATACATCATTAACATGTTCTTGTGTAATAAGAAGAGGAATAAGCAATTCTAATCCAAATAAGGAATAATATATGTTTATATCTTTAAATGAAAGTGCGATAGTTTTTGGTATAAATTGCCGTCCTGATTCACTTTGTATTGATAAATCCCAAGGCATAGTCATGGGATTCTGAATTGGAAACAATCGGTGCCCGACTATAAATATATTTTTCTTTATTTCTAATTGGGTAAGTCGTGCAAGAATTTTAGATTTTGGTAAGAGGCTTAACTGTTTCATGGTAATTAAATATAACAGAAAAATATAAAAATGTATTCCCTATAATATGAAATGATTTCTTATGCACTATATCGGACACGAAATTGCTGTGTTATAGTATACCCATGAAAATGGAAATATCCGAAGCTTCTCGTATCGTTCATGAGATAGAGAATGCGGTTCTCACCGCCTTTGTGGGCCAGCCTTCGGTGGTACAGCTTGGGCTTATCGGTCTCTTTGGCGGATTGCATGTCCTCATCGAAGATATTCCGGGCCTGGGCAAAACGACCTTGGCTTTGGCCATGGCCCGTGCTGCGGGGCTTGGCTTTTCCCGTATCCAGTGTACACCAGACCTGCTGCCCGCCGATGTATTGGGTCTATCGGTATGGGACGCTAACCAGCATGCTTTTGTATTCAGGGGCGGTCCTATCCTTGCTCATTTTGTGCTGGCCGACGAGCTAAACCGGGCTTCGCCCCGTACCCAGTCGGCCTTTTTGCAGGCCATGCAGGAAGGCTCAGTCACGGTGGATGGGAATACGCTGCCGCTGCCAGAACCCTTCTTTATGGTGGCCACCCAGAATCCCCATAATTTTGTCGGCACCTTTCCGCTGCCGGAAGCGGAACTGGACCGTTTTGGGCTCAGTTTTTCCATTGGATATCCATCAACAGAGGATGAAGAAACTATTTTAATTCGGAATGAAACAGCCCGGCCGGTTATGGCGGTTAAAACCGTGGCAGACCCTGAGACCATTCAGCAAATCCGAATTATGGTGCAGTCAGTCCATGTTGCCCCTGCGGTGCGGCAGTATATTATGGAGATAGTCCGGTCCACCCGCACCCAGGCGGATATCAGGTTGGGTGCCAGTCCCCGTTCCGGAGTCTACCTCCAGCAGGCATCCAAGGCCCGGGCTTTGTATGAAGGACGCAGCTTTGTACTCCCCGAGGATGTGGAAGCCCTTGCCCGGCCGGTATTGGCCCATCGGCTTGTATTGGCTTCTCAAAGCCGTATGGCCGGGAAAGATGCGGTTGCCCTGGTCGGTGAACTGGTTTCCCGGATAAGGAAACCTACGGGACTGTAAGAGCCGTTCATGGGTATCCGTATTTCTCCCCTGGGCTTGGGTGTTTTTCTTTTTTCTCTCGCTCTGTTTAACAGCCTTACGGGCCTTGCGGGTCCCCTTTCGCGGCTTTTGG
Organism: Treponema sp.; assembly: GCA_020216655.1. GTDB lineage: Bacteria > Spirochaetota > Spirochaetia > Treponematales > Breznakiellaceae > Gracilinema. Next base: position 1,566 of record JAIWNU010000061.1, read on the forward strand.
TTCTCTTTCCTTTTTTTGTGGTTGGTTCATCGCTGCTCCAGGTTTGGTACAGCTATATGCAGTTTGGCTTTCATCAAGAGTTTTCGAGTGACCATCCCGTACGAGGAGAGTCTATACGGTATCATTTTGTTATACATCAAGAGGGACTGCTGCCTTCCTGCCTCATCCTGTGCCGGTTCTCATTTAAGGGGCCAGGACTTGCGGGGATAAATGAACGATCGGTGTTCCTGGGCAGCAGGGAAAGCCAGTCCTGGTCTTTTTCGTTCCGCTGTGCCTATCGGGGGGTCTACGCCGTAGGTCTTGAACACATTTTATTCAAAGACAGTCTTGGTCTTTTTGAACTTTCTTATAGGGTAGAACCCCGGATGTTTTATGTATATCCCGAACTTATTCCGCTCAGCCACTCTTTGGAATACCTTTTTACCGGAAGCGGAGAAACAGGCACCAATCCCGGAGGCTTGCAGGACGATGTGGGGGTCTTTGATTCGGTCTATCCCCTGCGCCATGGAGAAGGGGGGCGGCAGATTGCGTGGAAGCGCTTTGCCGCTACGGGTATTCCCAGCGCCCTTAAAACTGCCCGGGCCTCAGCCCAGTCACTGCGGATAGTGCTGGATCTGCGGCCTGCACCGTTCAATAAAACAGAAGAAGCCCGGCTCCTTGCGGAAGATCTGGCGTTAAGCCTTGTGTTTTCGGTACTTCGCTACATGGCTGAACGGGGCATTTCGGCGGAACTCTTTGCGGGCTGCGAAACAGGACCCTATCTTATTTCTGAAATGAAGAGCTTTGAATGGCTCTATTCCCGATCTACTAATATACTCTTTACCGAAACAAGTTTGCCCCAGGCCGCCTGGGAAGGGGATAAAACTACGCTCCTTGTGAGCCTGCTGCCGCCACTGTCCCAGGCGGGCAGCCAGGAAAAGGATTTTTATTCAATTATTGAACAAAGGCTGCGGGGCGGCTACCGAATACTCTTTATATCCGTACCAGGCCCGGAATTTGTTTTAGACGCCCAGAATGATGCCCTTCATATGGCGGAACTCCTCCCATTCAGCCCATGGATTCCCTGCAGGGTTCTGGATACCCGTCAGGGAAGCGAAGGAATAGCCCATGTTTTTGAATAAAGCGAAGCCTGGCCTGCCGGGGCAGTCCGGGCAGTCGGGGCAGCCAAGGAGACTTGAGCAGTCCGGGCAGTCGGGGCAGCCAAGGAGACTTGAGCGGCCCTGGCGGTCTGGGCGGCAAGGTCAGTCCTGGACGCCCGCCCTTGCTCTTTTGTACTGGCTCCTGCTCCTGATCCCTGCGCTGGCTCCACCTCTCGTGCTCGGCTTTTTACTCCGCGGTACCGGTCCGCTCTGGCTGCCTCTTCTGTGGTCTATGGTGAGCCTCGCCCTGGCCTCTTGGCACCGTGTCTCTGGTTCCGGAAAAACCGCAGGGCTCCTTACACTTATCTGGATTGCCGCGGGCTTAATACTCCTCATCGTGCTCCTCAATGTAAGCAGGCGTTCCCTGGCGGAAGTCTGGTTTATTATGGTAAGACAAGGGAAAGCCCGGGGCTTCTTTTCCTATTTTGCAGCCCTGATTTATGGATTCTTAACGACCCTGTCGGCCCTGCTTTTTGTATATTTTGGCCCTATTGCAGGATCTACCGCCCTGACCGCGGTAAGTCTCCTTACGTGGGCGATCCTGTATGGCAAGACCCTTGGGTTTGTGGGTGCCTTGTTCTTCTTTTTGCTGCTCTTCTTTGTGCTTAATGCACGGCGATGTTCCCCCGCAAAGCCGAAACAGTTTCTTATTATGCTGCTTTCGGTGAGCTTCCCCTTTGGCGCGGCTCTCCTGGCAACAGCTCCCCTCGTACCCCTGTTTGATACAAGCGGTACAGAGATCAGTCTCCCCGGCTTTGATATGACACCCCTAGTACTCAACCTGGCCCCCTCCTTGCCGCTCCTTCTGGATGTTCCCGGTTATGGCCTCGAAGTAGGCTCGAGCCGTTTTTCTACCCGTCTCGATCTTTCATCGGTCCCCTTGTTCGAAATAGAAGGCACACCGGGGGCATCCCTGTACCTCGCTTCCGCTACCTACGGCAACCGAACCGCCGATGGCTGGGCGGAGGATACTTATAGAGAAGAGTCCATATTGATGAGCGGACAGGTGCCTTTGGGAACAGGAACTCAAGGTCTGCTACAGCTCCGTTTTGTGGGAGACTATTATGACCGCTTTCCCCTCCCGGCGGATGCCGAATCGGTATATGTAAAACCTGTGACTCAGGGCTCTCCCCTCCCGCAGGCGGTACTAGCCGGTGCAGCATGCGGCCTTCGCTTCGAACAACCCATAGAACGGGGCGCTGCGATTGAGGTTAGATTAAAAGAGAGCACAAAGTCAGTTCTCTGGTCCCCTGAGGGAATACAGAGCGGGGACCCCGCGCGGTACCGAGATCCGGGGCCAGACCCCCAGGGGCGTATTGCCCAGTTTGCCCAGCAGTGGCAGACCGATAAAAGGGACCCAGAGTCCCTCTGGTCCACCGCACAGGCCGTGGAGCGGTACCTCAAAGAACAGTATGGCTATTCGGCACGGGTAAGCGGCGGTCCCCGCTCGCTTGCCCTGGAGCGTTTTCTTTTTGAAGAAAAACGGGGTTATTGTCTCCATTTTGCAAGCGCCTTTGTGGTTATCCTACGGCATCTTGGAATTCCTGCCCGGCTTGTGGAGGGTTTCCGCCTCACCCTTGATGCCCAGGGCCGGGGGCTTATACGGGGAACCGATGCCCACGCCTGGGCAGAGGCCTATATTGGGGGGCGTTGGCTTCGCTTTGATCCGACCCCCGCCGCTGGGCCATCCGGCGGAAACCCAGCGGTGCCCGACATGTATGCTGCCGCCCGGGTCGGTTCAGGTCTCTTGCCTGCAGAATCGCCGGGTGACGAGTCTGTTCATCCTTCTCAGCATAAGAACCGCCTTTGGATGTGGTACGGTCTCCTTTTCTTAGTGCTTGGATTTGCCGTCGCTGTGTCTCTTTTGTTCCTACACCTTACCCAGGACAGGCCGCAAAAAGTAAAGAGACAGCTCAAGCGCCTTGTTCGGGCAGGAAAACGGCGGGGCATCAGCGGACCAGAAATGACTGGCTGGCTCCGGTGGAGAGAAGAAGCCTGCCGTGCGGGCCTTTCAGAGGATCCAGAAAAAATCGCGGCCCTCGTAAAGGAACATATGACAGAAACCTTTGGCCACCAGTCTTAGCGTTCCTCTGGCTTGTAGCGCAGCACTTCATCCACCGCAGAGCCAAAACGGTTCCACTGGTCCCGGCTTATAAGGGTGTCGCCGTAAAGGGCTTCTTCGAAAATGGCAGCTATATCGAGTATGGGTTCTTCCAGTTCCGGGAAGTGCTCGGTGAGCAGCCCTGCATATTCCCGGGGAGCCTGAGATGCCTGGCAGGGGACCTGGTGGGCTTCTCCCCAGCGAAGATAGCGAAGATATCGTTCTGCCATTTTACCCAGCTGGGCCCGTTTGCGCTTGTCCTGTTTGCCTGCGGTGAGCCGTTCCAGTTCCTCCCGCACCTGTTTAAGGTTGTCCGGATCCAGGTCGAGTCCATCAATCTGTTTTGCCTTGCGTGGTTTAATATATGAGAGGAATTTCTTAAACGCCTGCAGCAAAGATCGGGGTGACAATATCTGCCTGACCCGCTGCCAAAAGTACCGAGATTTGAGAGGCGAAATAAGGAAAAAGAGGATAAAGAGCCCTGCCACCACCGCGGCGAAGATCCCCAGGATGAGCCACAGAAACGTCCAATCTATCGGAGATTTTGACCGATTTGCCAGGGCTTCCAGGTCCCGGCGGAAAAGTTCCATATCCGGTCCTTCCTCTGCTGGAGGTTCTGGAACAATAAAGGCTACCGGAGGACGCTGGGGAAAGAGACTCGAAAGCCATGCAAAAAAGGCCAGTATCCACTGAATGGGGAGGATAGAAGATGAGCCTGCCGCTAAAAAAGCGATACAAAACACCGCAATAAGTGTGAAAAAGAGGCTCCGGATCTGATAACTGCGGCTATCCGCGTCGGGGCCGATCCCGGCTCCGGCATCATATTGTTCCCGAATATAACGGCCAAGCAGTCCGCTTAAAAAGGGATATATCAAAAAGAGGGGCAGGATAAAGAGCTGGGCTCCCAGCCCTTCGCCCTGAAACGCAATTCCATGGCCGATAGCTTCCACAAGGATAATCGCAAGGAATATGCGGGTAAGATTCCGTAATTTCCGTATTCCCTTAAGGGTCTCTTCCGCCAGGGTGCCCGCGTCCCGGAGCCGGTACTGCAGAGCTAAGGGAGAGTTTCCCGGGGAGCTCGGTTCCTGCAGGACCGTTTCTTGGGGGCTTTCCCCGTCGGGCACGGTTTTCATATCGGGCTCCAGTTCGACCAAAAGCAGTTCCCGGTCCCGCAGGGCCCCCTGAAATACCACGCTGAAAACCCATTGGAGGATACCGAAGACTGTCACCGTGATATTAAGAACCGAAGGCCAGAGGAACCTTAGGGGCCCTCCATCGTTGGTCCCCTGCGGGACTGTCCCTAATCGGAGGCTTCCCCCAAAGAAAAGGTCCGCCAGGGAAGCGATTACATAAAGAAAAAGCCCAAGGAACACAAGTTCCCGGATCCGGGCCGTAAAACCAAGCCGCTCCTTACGGAACAGGTTCCCCAGGATAACCGAAAATAAACCGACCGCAAAAGAAAGTGCGAGTACTGCCAGGGGCGAAAGGGGCCAGGAGGGGATCCAGCGGGAGAGAAAGCCTCCTTGAGCAAAGAGAAAACTTGCGGGGATGCTTACGGCGATGAGGGGATGGACAAATTCGGCAAACCGTTCCTGTTCAGCCATGGCGCTCTCCTTCCAGTTCTGTCACCGCTATGCCCTTGGCGTGCAGGGTTTCCAGGTCTTCCATTCTCGGCCCAATACAGAACACCTGCAGCTCTCCCCCTTTAAGGCGGCTTAAGAGAAAAAGTTCCAGAAGCGTTTCCCCAACATAGGGTCCCACATAGCACACCCGGGAACGGTAGGGCAGCCGCCTCAGGGCATCGGTAAAAATGCCGTAACCGCCTTGTTCTGAGAGGGCGATTTTAGCAAGGCTGTCCAGAATCGCCATCCGGTGTTCCCGGCCCGGCTCGATGGCGAGGTTTTTGCCGTCCTGGGGGAGGATACCTGTGCTGATACAGCCCACACTCTGGTCTAAAAGGGATGCGGAACTCACCAGGGATGCGGCATATTCGATACAGCGTTCGGCGTACACATATTGGGATTTAAGGGGATACGCTGGGGCAGTCAAATTAAGGAGAACCAGGAGGGGTACATCAATACTGGACTCATAGATATTGGTGATGAGTTCTCCCGCGTGGGCGCTGGCCTTCCAGTTGATGCGGCGCCATTCGTCTCCCTGCTGGTATTCCCTTAGGGCACGGTAACGGCTGGGATCTTCGTGGAGGATGTTCCCGGTCTTAATGGTTCCCAGGGGATAACCCTCATAGGCCCGGTAGGGGAGGGTGAAAATTTCTGGATACACGATAACCGTGGTCGTGTCGCTTTGTTCGTAGGTGTATTCTTCCAGCCCCAGCATATCCCGGAGGAGGAGCTTGACCGGTCCCAGAGTCCATTCGCCCCGTTCGTTAGGACGCAGGGTATAGGAAATAGTTTTCCGGCTCCGGCTTCGCATATCAAGCCGCTGGCGGCAAAGACTCGTCGGATCAAGGGAGCCGGTCGTGTCGGACAATAGGGCATTGTATACGGGGAGCCATCCAGTGTTCATGACCTCCAGCTCTACTTTCGTGGTCTTGTTTTTATAGGTCCTGAGCACCGAGTCTTTACGCCGAATGACGATATGGCGGCTCGCTGAACGGAGGTACAGCCAGTTCAGCAAGAGCAGGAGCAGCCAGGCGAGGGCAAAAAACCGCAGAACCGCCACCGGGGCAAAGAGGAACACCGCAAGCAGCAGTAGAATCTGGACTAGCCGTTTTCGGCCCCTCATACCCCTTCCTTAAAGACCGGTACGGGTACGCTGTCCACAATCGACTCGATAATCCGGTCCACGCTGATATTTTTAATTATCGATTCAGGATGCAGGATGAGCCGCTTGCGGAACACGTCCGGCACGAGGGATTTTATGTCCTCCGGAATAACGTAGGAGCGGCCCTCCATGGCGGCCAGCGCTTGCGATGCGCGATAGAGGGCGAGGCTTCCCCGGGGAGAAGCGCCGAGCCGCACCGCAGGGTGGCTGCGGCTTGCGGCCACTAGGGCAAGCATATAGTCCCGCAGGGCGCTGTCCACATGGATGCGGGTAACCGCTTCCTGCAGGGCAAGAATTTCATCAACCTTGGTGACCGGTTTTAGGGAGTCCACCGGATGCTCAATCTGCCGCTGGCTTTCTAGCATGACGGCCTCGGCGGCTGTGTCGGGGTAGCCGATAGAAAGGGAAAGGAGGAACCGGTCCTTTTGGGCCTCAGGCAGGGGGAAGGTTCCCTCGAACTCCACGGGGTTTTCGGTGGCGATAAGGAAAAAGGGTTCAGGAAGCTTGAGCCGCCTTCCATCAACAGAAATCTGCCGCTCCGCCATGGCTTCCAGGAGTGCAGCCTGGGTTCGGGGGGTAGCCCGGTTTATCTCATCTACGAGGAGCATATTGGTCATAATCGGTCCCTGGCGGAATAGAAATTTTTGCTGTTCCGCGGACCAAATCGTCACCCCCAGCACGTCCGCCGGCAAAAGGTCCGGGGTGCACTGGAGCCGCTTGAACTGGGTTCCCAATGTATTTGCTAACGCCCGGGCCAGGATTGTTTTACCCGTCCCTGGAACGTCCTCTAAAAGCACATGGCCACGGCTCAGGAGGGCGCAGAGTATCTTGCGAACCACCCGCCGTTTCCCGTAAAACACCGTTTCTACCGCGCCGGTAATCTCATCGGCCCACTGTTGTATTGTCTTTTCCATTACACCAGTATACCAGAGATTTTGGAAAAGGGGGGAAAGGAATATGTGAAATTATTTGACGTAATGAATAAAGATGTAGCTGCCGGCCGGTACACAATCATTGGATAGGCTCATGGCATATAAAATAGCTGAGACCGAAACATTTCAAAAAAAAATTCAAAATTCAAAATATAGCCATTTGCGAAAAAAGTTAATCGATTATGTATATCCGCTTCTCAGAGAAAATCCGTTTTTTGGGCCCCAGATTAAAAAATTAAAAGGCACTTATAAGGAAATATATCGGTACCGAATAGGTGACTTTCGGTTGTTCTACACCGTTTCTGAAGAGCTTGTGATAGTTTTTATCATCGACATAGAACTGAGGAAAGATTCCTATCGCTAAGGGCACCATTAACGCTGCTTGGCGTACTACAAACTGCTTAAGCAAATAACGCTGCTTGGAGCTTAAAGTGGTCCTCCAGCACGAGGGCGGTCATGGCTTCCACCACCGGGACAATCCGGGGGAGTATACAGGTGTCGTGGCGGCCTTCGGTGCGGATTTCTGTTTCTTCTCCCTTTAGATTGATGGTCCTCTGAGGCTTTGCGATGCTGGAGACGGGCTTTACGGCGATGCGGAAGACCAGTTCTGCCCCGGTACTGATGCCGCCGATAATACCCCCCGCATGGTTAGTGATAAAGCCGTTTTTGTCCATCCAGTCGTTGTGTTCGCTCCCCTTCATGTCTACCGCCGCAAAACCGGCGCCGAACTCGATACCCTTCACCGCTCCCAGGGACAGCATAGCATGGCCAAGCTCGGCGTCCAATTTGTCAAAGACCGGCTCGCCAAGACCCGCGGGGAGACCCCGGACCCGGCACTCCACGATGCCGCCGGCGCTGTCCTGCTCATCCTGCAGGGCCTTGAGCCGCGTCTCCATGGCCAGAGCCGCCTCTGCGTCGCAGGCCCGCAGGGGATTCTGCTCAATGACCGATTCATCGAACCTGGTGCACTCAATACCTGCGGCCCGCTTGGTGTAGGCAATAATGGATACGCCCCTGCGGGCCAGGAGCTTTTTTGCCACCGCCCCAGCGGCCACCCGGCCGGCGGTTTCCCGCCCCGAGGCGCGGCCGGAACCCCGGTAGTCCCTGATGCCGTATTTTTTTAGGTACGTATAGTCTGCGTGTCCCGGACGAAATTTGTCTTTTATGTCGTCGTAGGCAGAAGGCCGGGCATCCTCATTGTACAGGATAAGCAGCATGGGGGTTCCCGTGGTTTTCCCTTCAAAGATGCCCGACATGATATGAACCTTATCCGCTTCCTGCCGGGGGGTGGTGATAAAATTCTGACCCGGTTTCCGCCGGTCCAGTTCTTTCTGTATGTCTGCTTCGGAAAGTTCTAATCCCGGTGTTACCCCGTCGATCACGACGCCGACGGCTCCTCCGTGGGATTCTCCGAATGTGGTTATTCTGAACAAGTGTCCGAAACTGCTCCCCGGCATACACGCTCCTTAGCGGCTTACT
>JAIWNU010000062.1 GCA_020216655.1 Treponema sp.
TTACGGTCAACCCGCGCTTTTTAATGCGCTAGTACGGGGCGGCCATTCATCAATCTGGATTATAAAAATGCTTTAATCGACCAGCCATTCTCGGAGGGTACCTAGCATTCGCTCTCCAAGACGGGCTTCCACCTCGATGCTGTCTTCCCCGTAATGTTCGGCCAGCACTGTTCCAGATCGGTGAACCTGGGCCACGAGGTCGTGGCGGTCCACGGGGAAACGAAAGCGGCAAGCGGCACCGGAGACGAGAAGATCGATCCTGCGAGCCAGGGTGTCCAATCCGGTCCGGTTCAGGGCGGAGATGCTGACACTGTCGCTGTACTGCCTTTCCAGGTCCCTGAGCCGCTCAGGAGATGTGATCCTATCAATCTTGTTAAGGACGATGATTTTAGGAGTCTTATCTGCGCCTAATTCTTTTAGAACCGCCAGGGTGGTGTCATAATGGCGGTCCACATCGGGATCCGCTGAGTCGAGCACGATAATGAGGATATCCGCCATGGAGGCTTCTTCCAGTGTGGCATGGAAAGCGTCGACCAGATCATGGGGAAGCCGGCGGATAAAGCCCACCGTGTCGGTAAGGAGAACCGGCTGCCCCCGGCCGACCTCCAAACGGCGGGTGGTGGGATCCAGGGTGGCAAAGAGCTTATCCTCCGCCAGAACCTGCGCGTTGGTCATGGCGTTCAACAGGGACGATTTGCCCGCATTGGTGTAACCCACCAGGGCACAGGTCGGTATAGGGATTTTTTCCCGCTTTTTCCGTTGGGTACTGCGGTGCTGGCGGACTTCCTTTATTTCTTCTTCAAGTTGATGAATACGGCGCAGGATGCTGCGGCGGTCCAGTTCCAGTTTGGTCTCCCCTGAGCCTTTGGTACCGTAGCGGCCGCCCCGCTGGCGGGAAAGGTCAATGTATTTATGGGTAAGCCGGGGCAGGGAATGCTTTAGCTGGGCAAGCTCAATTTGTAGTTCCGCTTCCCGGGTGCGGGCCCGGCTTGCAAAGATCTGGATAATAAGTTCCTGCCGGTCTATGGCGCTTACCCCTGAGAGTTCTTCCCAGTTTCGCTGTTGTGAGGGACTTATATCCTGGTCAAAAATAAGGCAGTCGACCTCAAGCTCCTTGGCCCGTTCGGCAATTTCTTCCGCCTTCCCGAGGCCCATACCATATTTGGGGTGCTTTTCGCGAATTTTTACCGTGGTTTGGTCCACAATCTGGACACCCAGGGTTTCTGCGAGGCCCGCCAATTCCCGGGCCAGAGACTGGGCTTCCGCTTCATCCATGGAGCCGTCCCGAATTCCTATTAAAAACGCCCGCTGGGGCTCCGGTTCTACATTTACAAGTTCCTGCATAGGAAAATCAGTATGCGCAGGTGCGTGAGAAAGCGTCAAGGGTATGGGAACAGGGCGCTGAACAAGCCCCCAGCATTAGCCAATTTATTGCACAGGAGCACAATAATCTCTATATTGATGATACAGTTTCGCCGATAAACAAAAAGTATAATCATGCGGGAGCAAATATAATGACGGCTTCGCACAAGGTATCCGTCAGCCTACTCATTTCTGTACTCCTCTTTGCGGCCTTTTCGGTCCTGGCCTTTACTGGCCTTTTTGACCTGATAGAGGCGCGTTTTTATAATCCTTCTATTACTAAACAGGCCCTGCATGAAATTACTACCGATGCGAGCCTTGTAGATGCCTATATTAAAGAAGTTCAGGGGCGTTTTTCTCAAATTTTAACAGAACCGGCGGTACAGCGAAGTTTTTTGCCAAACCAGTCTGCGGAAGACATTTTTGAACGGAGCAAAGCCACGGGAATCCTTTTAGAGAGCACCGGCGGTCTCCAATGGATTCGGTTTATTGATGCGGGGGGAAAACGGATTCATTTTTCTACCCTGCGGGAAGATATTTTGCGGCAAGATGCTACGAGCCTGGCCTACAAAAACTATGGGGATAATCCCCAGGACCCGCCCTTTGATCTCATCAATATACCTGATAAGGAGAATCCCCGGATTATCGGAGACGCAAACCAGGAGCGGCTGCTCTTTTGTTTTCCCTTTTACGATTCCTTTTCGGTTTATCGGGGCACCGCGGTTTTCAGTCTTTCGGTCCGGTCCGTTACGGAACGGGTAATTCGGGAAGGCCGGCTCCGTATTGGCGAAGAAGTCAGCCTCGTTGCGGACCCCCTTGGCTTTGTCACCGGCTTGCCCCGGAGCGGAAAAACCGTATTGATGAGCACCATCAGTTCGAGCTGGAAAGAGGGTATTCTGGGACCGGTTCCCCTTTCAAGCGACAACGGCAGCCGCTTTGCCCTCCTGTCGGTACGGACCGATTCGGGTCTCATTGTCGGGCGGATCCTGGATGACCGGCTCTTCGTATTTCCCCTTGCCATGAAGATCATACTCCTGGCGAGCTTTTTCCTCACATCCTTTTTAATCATCTTCCTCTTCTTTAACCTGGAACAGGATACTACCACCGTGGTACGAGAACGGTTAAAGCGGCTCCAGATCTCACTGTTAGAAGAATACTATGAAAAAAAAGAAGCTATTGACTGGAACCGCTGGGCTCGGGAAATGGAACAGCGACGGGAGGCGGTTAAAAAGGAACTAAAACGAGGGCTTGGCCGGAAGCCTAAGAAAAAACTTGAACAGGATATCGATAACCTGATCGATAAGTCCTGGGACGAGATCATTGCCCTGCTTGGCGGCAAAGTCCCGAGCCAGGTTACCGCCACTTTTGATGAAAGTAAACTCCAGGAACTCTTAAACCGGGTTCTTTCCACCGTGAGTGCCCTGCCGGCGGGCAACGCGGCTGCGGGGACCACCGGGGCCGCCAAAGCGGCCGCGGCTTCTAGAGTTGCGGGGGCTGTTGGTGCTGCTGGGACTGCCGGGACCGCCGGGCATCCTGGGTCTGCGGGAGCGGCCGGCCTGGCCGCGGCTCCTAGGACTGCTGGAGCGGGCGTGGCCACCAGCGCGGTTTTGGCAGCCGAAGTCTCTGAAGCAGAGGAACTGAGCGAGCTCGAAGGAGTAGAGGCCCTGGAAGAGGTGGCCGAAGCGGAAGAACTCACCGAGGCAGAAGAGCTCGCTGAAGTGGAGGAACTGCCCGAAGCGGAAGCCCTCGAGGAAATCATCGAGGCTGAAGAAGTTCCCGATGCAGAGGAAGTGACTGAGGCAGCTGCGGCGGCCGAAGTCTCTGAAGCAGAGGAACTGAGCGAGCTCGAAGAAGTAGAGGCCCTGGAAGAAGAAGATATTATCCCGGGTCTGGAAGATATCAAAAAGTACCAAAAAAATGCAAATATCCGTATTGTATTTGGAGAAGACGATATCCCCACTATCATAGAAACCAGTGGGCTGGAACTGGTCGACAGCGATGAAGCTTCCGTATTGGCAATCCTTGACCGAAAAGGTGCAAGTGAATTGGAAGAGCTGGAGCCTGTTGCCGAAGAGAGTGAACTGGAGGGAGCTGAGCAAGAGGAAGCGGAGCAAAAAGTACCGGAGAGTGAAGAGCCTCCGAAAACAAAACCAGTGGATACGGAAGCCCTCATTGATCAAATTGCACGGGAGATCGAATTTTCACCATTCCCGGAAACGGCAGAAACATCGGGGGCAGGCCTAACCGAAATGAACTTTGAAATTGTGTCTCCCTTTGAGACACTACTATCCCAATTGAAGCATGAAAGTGAGCCCGGTTTAGAAACTGGTCTACAGGACCAAGAAGAAGAATTAGCAGCGATTCCAAAAATGTCCGAAGAAAATCCACAAAATATATCCGACATAGAAATTTTGGCTGAACTTGAAGAAATCCCTGCAGACACGGATTCAGAAAAAGCAGTGGTAGCGGAACTGGAAACAATTCGCCCCAGCTCTACCCAAATTATCATGTATAAACCCTTTGGTCAGGGAGCAGATTCAGAACCTGCTGCGCTCGAAGAAGTGGCTGAAGATGAACCAGAAGAGATCCAGGAGGTAGAGGAACTCATCAATCTGGATGAGACAGCGGTTATCGAAGACGACAACGGACTTTTATATATCGCAACAACCGTATATCAGGAAGCTGGGAAAAACACAAAGGACCTCAATCCCGACCTTCGTAACCTGATAGATTCGGTGCTGTCATCCGCTAAAAGAGATTAGTTTTCTAAGCTGTTCAATATGTTTCCCCGGATATACCATCCGCGGGCACACCCGTGAGCATTCAAAATGTTTTTCGCAGGCCGCAACTCCGTTTGGCTGGCCCGCAAGGGTAAGCATTTCATTTTTTCTTTCTGGACAGTTTTCCGCCTCCCGATTAATAGCGGCGAGGGCTGCGGGTCCTATAAAAGCATTTATATTGATGGATTCATCGGTCCATGTTTTTCTGGTAACCGGACATGCAGAAACACAGGCCCCGCATTCGATGCAATCTTCGAATCGTACAAAATGGTCAATGCCACCTGGTCTGGCTTGGTTAGCATCGGGAATGGGCTCACGGGTAATAGAGCCTCCGGACCATTCGCTTGCCCTCAGTTTAGTCCCATCCTTGGGTAGATGCCGGAAAAGAGGTCCCGGATCTACAACCAGGTCTTTCTCGACAGGAAAGGCAGCCAGGGGCTCGATAGTCGGAACCGTTCCAGTAAAATCTTCGAGTTTAGTGAGGCAGGCTAGGCATTCTTTCCCGTTAATACGAACCGTACAGGTGCCGCAGGAGCCATGATGACAGGAATGGCGGTACATAAGATCCGGAACAGAACCGGTACGGATATATTCCAATGCATCAAGAACAGTAGAACCGGCGGGTAAATCTACTTCATAAACGTAATACAGGGCATCTGCTTCGCTGCCCCGCTTAATCCGTAAAGACTGTTTCATGAGAGTCTCCAATAGTAATCATAGGGATATAATTCGAATAAGGCAGTTCTACTGGGTTCATCGATGCCGAGATACTGGGCAACCTGATCGGAAACCAACTCACCCATAATTCGGAGGGTCGTAGCCTTGCCGCCTAGAATAGAAAAAAAGCCCTTAAGGGATCCTGTTTTGCCATGGTCAATAACAGAAATGTCTCTGCTGATTTCGCGCCCATTTTCACGGCCCTTTTCGGTTGCGGCCCTGCCGGCTAAGGGCCGGGCTGCGGTCCATGCAGCACGGTAAGGCTGTTTGGAAAAATCGGGGATCAGCTCATCCGCACAGGTGAACAAAAATGCGATTTCTTCCTCTTCGGGCCGCAGACCGTCAGGATTCTCCACCTTCCTCAGGGTGGAACCTACTATGGAAAGCCGCCGCTGGGGAACAATGATGTCACCGTCTCCAGGGCGCCGCAGCCGGGAGATTACCATATTGGTAAGCCGGCCTTCCACAGCAACCATAGTGCCTGCGGCGGCGGTAAGGGGCACCTCCTGCTGGGCTAAGGCGGCAACCTTGTCCGCCCAGGGGCCTGCGGCATTGACAACTGCCCGGCAGGCGTAGCGTTGTTCAGATCCGGTCCTGAGCTGCCTGACACGAACGCCTTGAACGGACCCGTCTGACTGCTCAATGTCTATTACTTCAGTAAAATTCCGTATAACCGCGCCCCTGGCCACCGCGGAAGCAAAAAAGCGCATGGCCAGGCGGTAGGCATCGATAGTTCCATCGGGCACCAGGACGGCCCTTTTAGCCGCTGGATTGATTCTCCGCTCAAGCTCCAGAGCTCGATGAATAGGAATTTCTGTGGCTGGAATATCTGCTTCTCGGCAAGCTGCGATAAAATCGTTGGTAAGAGCTGCATCTTCATCATCTATGGCTAAGAAAATTCCCTGATTATACTCGATAGCATCGGGAGCAATGCGGCGCAGGATGCGGGTTTCTGCCATACATTCCTGGGCAATATGGGGATCCCCCAGCGCATAGCGAGCGCCGCTGTGCAGTTGGCCATGATGCCGGCCCGTGGTTCCTGATGTCAGTTCGCCCCGTTCAAAAAGGAGTACCGACAGCCCCCGCAGGGCAAGATCATAGGCTGTTGCAGCACCGGTTCCACCACCGCCGATGACAACTACATCAAAATATTCCATAATTATCTAGTATAAACTGCAAATGGTCGTTGTCTATCCCCTTTATTCGGGTATAGTATAAAAATATGGGAACCATACTCGATCGGCTGTACCAGATACTACGTATTACACTCTTCCTGCTTATTGCGATCATTATAATAGGGAGCTTATACGGGCTTATAAGGCTCTCGGCCCATAAACAAGCCGCTGCGGGGGAGCAGGTAGTCTCCAATGATACCGGCCAGGAAGCCTATTTCTCCGGTCTGGGACGTATTCGTACCCAAACAGCGGATCCAAAACCAGCAACCATAGTGGTCAGTATTGTTTTTCCCTATGATAAAAATGATGTGGCTTTTACGGAGGAACTTAGTACCCATATTGGGGAGCTCCGTCAGACTGCGGTTGGTTATTTTTCATCCTTATCTTTAAAGACCCTTAAAAGCCTTGGCGAGGAAGATATAAAAAAAACATTGCTCGACCGTTTTAACAAATTGCTGCGCCTTGGCAGCATAAAAACGCTCTATTTTAACGATTACCTTATTTTTGAGTAATGCCAAGTTATCGGGAACTGACAGCTACAACTGCCTTGAACTGCTCGTCTTTTTCGTTAAACACGAGGGTTTCGAGCCGTACGGTACCGCTCGACAAGCCGGACATTCGAGCTCCCCGTTCCAGCGCATACGTGGCTGGCTGTATCGCTTCACCCGAACTAGAAATTAAGGCAGTACGATTAAAATAAACAGTGAACGTTTTTGGGCGGTCCTGAGATGTAAGCCCAGAAGAGGTTTCGATGCTATAGACCCACACATCTTCTTTTATTTGATGTTTTTCCAGAATGCGGTAGGAGTAACGGTTTTCGAACTGGATACGCCGTTCTTTACTGTTCATGGTGAACTGATTTGGATAATAGGCAGCAATGCCCTGCGGAACATACATCTCTTCAACAAAACTTTTTTTAGTATCTTTGGTAAGCACGTAAACCGGAATAATCCGTTCCTGAGACCAGGGACTTGTGCTTGCATGTTTTACCTCGGCTCCGCCGGCGCCAAAAGCGGATAAGACACAAAAGGCTGCAAAAATAACCAAAAAAATAGATCTGTTTTTCTTCATAACCCACAATATAACACAAAAAATATTATTTATCTTGCCATGAGAACTGCAACAATTTTACAGTGGTCTAGTCAAAATATATGGACGGACAGATTGATTACAGGCTACAGTAGACCGTCGCCGTCAAGGAGCGTTTTTTTAGAATGAATCAGACCCCGAATGATGCAGTACACATTTTGCTTGCCATTGTTCCGATAGTAGGAATCGTTATGGGCAGTGTGGTGGCTTTTCTGTATCTCTTGTGGCACCACAAACGAACAATGCTGCTTATACAACTAGGACAGTACCAGAAACCCGCTTTTGATCTGCTCTCCTTTTCCTTACTTACGGGACTTCTGCTTGTATGCATCGGGCTCGCCCTCAGTATTGTGTTTTGGGTTATCGAAGGGGTAAGTTACAGCCTTTTGGGCGGACTAATCCCGCTTTCGCTTGGTATAGGTCTGATTGCGTTTTATTACATACGACACGGCGATGGGGCGCCGTGAGAGCCGGAGAAGAATTTTCTGATGAGGTGCTGATAAGTCATATCGTCGCAGGGGAACGGGAGCTGTACCGCATTTTAATAGAGCGGCATCAGCAAAAAATTTATTCCTTGGGAATAAGTTTTTTTAAAAACAGCGACGATGCGGCGGATTTTACCCAGGAGGTTTTTATGAAGGCCTATACAGCCCTTTCAGGCTTTCAGGGCCGATCCCGTTTCTCAACCTGGCTCTATCGCATCGCCTATAATACGGGTATTAACAGCCTGCACCGAAGACAGGAATTCGCAAGCCTTGCAAACGAACAGGACGATCAAACTGGGTGTTTTGATCCGCCGGCACCGGATAATGTAGAGCAGGAACTGCTCCGAAAACAAGCCAAGGAAGCGGTAAAAAAAGCGATGCAAGAATTGCCTGAACGGTTCAGGATTTGCCTTGAGCTCTATTTCTTTTACGATCGAAGCTACGAAGAAATAGCTGTTATTACTGGTTTTCCGCTCAACACGGTAAA
Organism: Treponema sp.; assembly: GCA_020216655.1. Classification (GTDB taxonomy): domain Bacteria; phylum Spirochaetota; class Spirochaetia; order Treponematales; family Breznakiellaceae; genus Gracilinema. The sequence continues at coordinate 8,096 of JAIWNU010000062.1, forward strand.
ATCACATATTTTCCGGGCAAAACAGTTGTTAAAGGACAATCTGTCTGATTCGATGGAAGGAGGCCTCCCATGAAGTGCGAAGCAGCCCAAAAAAAGCTTGTATCGGCTATTGAAGCAAAGGGAAATTTGGCATTGAGGGCGCCCATTCTTGCGACACATCTTTTTACCTGCGCCGCCTGCCGCAAAGAAGCGCAGCGGCTCCGGCAGGCCCTGTCAGTATTAGCTACTGAAAAACCAAAAGCGAAGGTTCCTGAAACTATGGCCTCCAACATTATGCAGCGCATTGCCCTGGAAGCTCCGCTTCAGCATCCGGGAGCACAGAATCCTGTTTCGTTCCGTGACTGGATTGTGGTAGGCCTTATACTGTTCATTGCTTTGTGCACCCTTCCCTTTTCAAGCGAATCACCCTTTGTATTGATAATTACGGTCAGTATATTTCTAACCCTCTATGGGTCCCTTCTTATCGGATCCCATTTAGAGGAACTAGCAGAGCATTTCGGCCTCCGGCAATAAAATTTGACATCTCATGCACCGGCTTTTAAGCTTATTGCATGAACATATCTACTTATACCGTTAAACCGAAATTACCGGTTCCTCTGAAGCCGCTGGAGGAAATAGCCCGAAATCTCTGGTTATCCTGGAATTTCGATGCGGTGATGCTGTTCATCAGGCTCGATTATGACCTGTGGCTGAAATCCCAACAAAACCCGGCCCGGATGCTCGGCATGGTCAGCCAGGAACGGCTCGAAAAAATGGCCGCCGATGATTCGTATCTTGCGGCCCTTAAGGATGTCTACGAACGGTTCCAGCACTATAAAAAGCGGGATACCTGGTACAAGGGCAGCCGGAAGGACATGATAGCCTATTTCTCCATGGAATATGGTATGGATGTGTCCCTGCCTATCTATTCAGGTGGGCTTGGTATTCTGTCCGGCGACCACATGAAGACATCCTCCGATTTGGGGCTCCCCTTGGTTGGTGTGGGACTCCTGTACCGGCAGGGATACTTTAAACAGTATCTGAATGGCGATGGGTACCAGCAGGAATCGTATCCAGAAAACGACTGGTACAACATGCCAGTGGAGCGAAAGCTGGATAAAAAGGGCGATCCCATCAAAATAACGGTAGAAGCCGCCGGCGGTATCGTGGTAGCCCAGATTTGGGAAGTCAAGGTCGGTCGCAGTTCCCTCTTTTTATTGGATACCAATATAGAAGACAACAGTCCCGATTTAAGGGATATAACCGCTAGCCTGTACGGCGGCGACCGGGAAACCCGGATCCGGCAAGAAATTGTGCTGGGGATTGGAGGCATCCGAGCCCTGCGGGCCTTAGGGATTAACCCGGCGGTCACCCACATGAACGAGGGGCACTCGGCATTTTTGGGACTCGAACGTATCCGGGAACTCATGCACGACCGGCACATGAATTTCGAGGAGGCCCGGCAAGCCCTGTGGCCCACCAATGTGTTTACCACCCATACTCCGGTGCCGGCAGGCAACGAACGGTTTGGCATCGATCTTATGGAAAAATATTTCCGTTCCTGGGCCCAGGAACTGGGTCTTACCTGGAAGGACTTTCTTGCCCTGGGGAGGGAAAATCCTGAGGATGATAGAGAACCCTTCTGTATGACAATCCTCGCCCTCAAACTTGCGGCCTATTGTAACGGTGTTGCCCGTCTCCATGGAAAGGTTTCCCGGGAAATGTGGAAAAATATTTGGCCCGGCCTTCCTGTTCAGGAAGTTCCCATCGGACACGTTACCAATGGGGTGCATCCGCGGACCTGGGTTTCCAACAACATGGTAGAACTCCTGGACCGATACTTCGGCCCCCATTTCGAGGAAGAACCGACCGATTTAAGCATTTGGAACCGCATGGACCGGATCTCCGACGAAGAACTTTGGAGAA
>JAIWNU010000063.1 GCA_020216655.1 Treponema sp.
CCCATGAACGCCGCCGGGAACGGCTTGTGGCCTTTGCGCGGGACCGGATCCGCCGTCAGCTGCAGCGGAATGGTGCAACCGAAAGCAGAATACAGCAGGCAGAAGATGCCCTTTCGCCCTATACTCTGACCATCGCCTTTGCACGGCGTTTTGCAACCTATAAAAGGGCCAACCTGCTTTTGCGCGACCCGGAACGGCTCTTACGGCTCTTACGGGATTCTGAACGGCCTATCCAGCTCATATTTGCCGGAAAGGCTCACCCCCATGATATGCCGGGAAAGGATTTAATCCGGGAAATTATCCACTTTGCAGAAAAGTATGATGTGGTCAGCAAAATCGTCTTTCTGGAAGATTACGACATGACCATGGCCAAGTATATGACCAGCGGCGCAGATCTCTGGCTTAATACGCCTCGGCGGCCCCTGGAAGCCAGCGGCACGAGCGGCATGAAGGCAGCCATGAACGGGGTCCTAAACTGCTCCATCCTTGACGGCTGGTGGGACGAAGCATATAAACCGGAGCTTGGCTGGGCAATCGGCCAGGGAGAACAGTACGAAGACACCAATTTGCAGGATGAGATAGAAAGCAAGGCCCTCTATGATCTTTTGGAACGGGAAATCATCCCCCTCTTTTACACCAGAGGCCGCGACGGACTGCCCCGGGAATGGATCCGCCGCATGAAAACCTGTATGAGGGAAATCGGCCAATCCATGTCCTGTCATCGCATGCTCATGGATTACTCTAATCTGTACTATTTCCCTGCCCTTAAAAATTACAAAGCCCTCGTTAAGGATGACTATAAGCAATCTCGGGAACTCGCCGCATACCTAGAGAAACTGCGCAGCAACTGGCACAGCCTTGCGGTGCTCAGAGTAGAATCCAACGCTCGGCCGGTTATGCAGCGGGGAGAGACGGTTACCGTAAACGCCTGTGTCCGGCTCGGGAACATTGCCCCGGAAGAACTGTGCGTGGAACTGTACTATGGAGCCATTTCGAACCATGGAGATATTGAACAGGCCCAGCGGGCCGAAATGAAACCCATAGCTCAGGACGGCGATTGCTTTAAATTCCAGGTTAAAATTACCTGCGAATCTACTGGCCGCCAGGGTCACACGGTCCGGATAGTACCTAAACATGAGGGGCTCGTACATCCTTATATTCCAGGTCTTATTAAATGGGCCTAAATTGATTCCATACTTGCACCGCACCATAAAACTATGGTAGCTTAGCTACCGCACTCCCAGCGGCTGGGAGTGCGGTTTTTTTATGCCGCGGCGGTCGCCTCCGCTACCCGCCTTACCAAAACAAGGAGTTCTTTGTGCACAGCTCTCCACAACAAACATCTTACAAGTACTTAGATCTGGTCATGGCCGCCTTCGTAGCGGTTCTTATTATCAGCAACATTGCTTCCAGCGCAAAAATCGTCGATTTAGGATTCTCTTTATTCGGCGTTCCCATGGCCTTTGACGGCGGTACCCTGTTATTTCCCTTGTCCTATATTTTCGGGGATATTTTAACCGAGGTCTATGGCTTTCGCGCTTCACGCCGGGTTATCTGGACCGGCTTTGTGCTGCTGGCTTTAGCAAGTCTCGTATTCTTTGTGCTGAAACGGCTGCCTGCCGAATCCGCATGGGAAGGCTATGCAGGCTCTCAGGCCTACGATGCCATACTGGGCGGCATGAGCTCTGGCGGTATTGCCCTGGCAAGTCTTGCGGGCTACTGGGTCGGAGAATTTTCAAATTCCGCAGTCCTTTCCTGCATGAAGGTGTGGATGCAGGGTAAGCACCTCTGGATGAGAACTATTGGCAGTACCCTGGTTGGCGAATTGGTGGATACCGCAGTCTTTGTCATCGTTGCAAGCCTGTTCGGGGTCTTCGGCTGGGAACTCTTTGTGACCCTGGTTCTGACAAATTACCTATTTAAATGCGGTATCGAAGCCCTCATGACCCCCGTGACCTATTGGATCGTCTCGGTGCTTAAAAAGAAAGAGAACATCGATACCTATGATGTGGGAGTGTCCTTAAACCCCTTTAAGCTATCTTACTGATACATAATCAGATAGGGCCGGGGGTCCAGATTCAGCACCTGGGCAGGAGAGAGTAGCGGCTCGTCGAACCCTGCCCCGGGTACACCTGACTTGTAAAACAGCTTGAATGCCTTTACGGGCATATTTTTAGCCAGGGCATTAAAATCGTAGGACGCTTTTTTGACCGCAGGAGAACCAAAACCATCAGCACAATGGATAAGCCTGACCCGTGCAAAATCGGTTCGAACCTGTTCCCGTTTTTGTATCATTTTCCAATTAAATTGATGCACAACCAGCATGCGCTCACCGGGAATATCATGGGCAATCATATAGGCTTCCATCGCTTCCTGAGCCTGGTTTAGTTCATCCGCAGTTACCGAGCCAATTTCCTTCATTGGCATGGTTGTTCGCCATTCCGGGTCCAGCGCCAGGTGCACATTTGGATACCGCAAATAGGGAAGCATCTTTTTAAGGGAATCCACAACTCCGTATCGTCCTATCTGGTGATCCAAAAAAACAAGAATATCGTTTTGCAACGCATAATCTAAATACTGTTTGAGCACCGACTCTCGGAGTATCCCTATTTCCCCTTCAGGCCAAACGGTACCGTAAATAATATAGAACGCAAGCTTGAGGCCCCTGTTCCCGTTCAATGCATCGTACTCTTGACCCAACTGCTTGAGCCGGGCATGCAATTCATCAATCGGATAGACCCCTAATATGCCCATCCTTTTGGAAAGAGGGCTGCCATAGAATGCAAGAATATCATTATTAAGAAGTATAGATTGATAATCCGTCACGCAGCGCTGGAGCCGAACAGACTCTTCGTAACTGGGAACGCTATAAGGCATTGCCTGTTCCCTGGCAATCGAGGCTTGAATGTTCTCGGTAAGAAATAATGAAGGAAAGGGGGGCTCGCTTTTTCGCGGAATAGACACATCCGCCGCAGGAGGAATAAGGGAACCGTCTATGGCAGAGAGACTATAAGTACAGAATGCTAAAAACAACGCAATCGTCAGCCGGAGCAGACCGCAGCGGGAGCGAATATAGCTATGCATAGTGCTACTAGTATCGGCAGAAGAAGCTAAAAACTACACCGTTTCCAGTTCCCGCTCGACCTCTTCCAGCCGTTTCTGAAGCGACTGGATGGTACGCTCAAGCCGGATTTTTTCCTTTTCTAGCTGTTCCTTTGGATCCTGGGGCGCTGGCTTTCGCGCAATTTGAACCTTTACTTCGTCGGGGCTTTTGCCCGATAAGAGCGCGCTTTCCGCAGCCATCCGTTGGTCTTCGTTGCGGATGCTGGCAACAAGCTTCATGTTTTCTGCCCCGATGGAAGGGTTAAGGTTATATTGATACATTTTCATAGCCACCTTGGCAGCATTGCGGGGCAGACAGAGTACCCGGTCTACATAGTCTTCGAAACGGCCGCCAATTTCATGACAGAGCTGCTGGGCCCGGAGGAGATGTTTTCCCAATTCTTTAATGAGGTTCCCGTTCTGATAGATGAACTGTTTGCGAATGGTTTCGGTTAGTTCTTCTAGTTCAGGGGAACTGGCAAACACGTTTTTATAAACCCCCGCTGCTTCGGCCTTTTGCAGGAGCCCATGCAAAATGGCCCAAAATTCCGCTGTGTGTGAACGGGCGCTGAGTTTACCACCCCGCGAGCAGGCATGCAAATGGTGGGCATACTCATGGATCGCAGTGTAAAGCATGAGGTTGTCATCTGAAAAGTTGCGGTTGTGGATAATAATTTCGCGGCTTTCGGGTTTATAAAGTCCGTTTACCTTTTTGCTTTGTTTTCCGGAGAATATAACGGAAAAATCCAAGGGGGCGTCTTCTATCGCCAAAAGCTGCTGTTTGACCTGGTCTTGATTCATGGTACTCAGGATACTACCGGAGGGCGCCGATTTTTTCCAGAGCCAAAATAACCGCGGCCACCGAGGCCGTTTCAGTCCGCAGTGCCCTGCTTCCCATGGAAAGCCTTGAGAAACCCGCTTTTTCAAGTTGGTCCCGTTCCGCATCAGACCAGCCCCGCTCTGAGCCAATGACGAGCACCGCTGCAGCACCGGGAAAGCTGGGCAGGTCCGCCAAGGATCCCTGGGGACGCACGTTGTCGGGCGCCAAAAGCAGCATGGCCGGAGTCGTGGTGCTGGCTATACCCGCGGGGCTGGCCGGCACTGCGATGGGGCCCGGCTGGCTGCAGTTGGCCGGCGCCGTGATGGTGGCCGGCACTTCAGAGCCCCCAGACTGGGCAGCTAGCCAGGGCTGTTCAGCAGCCCAGGGCTGCGCAGCAAGCCAGGCCTTTAGGGACCGATAGGTTTTTATAACCGGCAGGCTGGTATCCCGGCTCTGAATGGCCCCTTCGATCAGGGCCTGTTCCGCGCCGCCATCGGTGAGCAGCGTCGTATCCTGGTAGGATTTCTCCCCCAATTCGGTCACTAAAAGGTCAATATATGAAACCCCCAGGCTCGAAAGGTCCCGGAGGAGACGCCGCAACTGTATTGGCCGGGGAAAACCGACGGCGACCCTGAGCGGATGCCGCGATGGAGGAGGAATGTTAAGGTCTAAATCTACGAGCAGGGCTCCATCAGGCTCAATAGCCGTTATGCGGCCCTGGCCTAAGGGCCCGTTCAAAAGCCCTGCATCAAAGGTATCCCCCGCCGTTTTATGGAGGACCTTTATAAGGTGTATGGCCCGTTCATCCCTTTTTGGGATTGGCTTACCCAATTCATCCTGTCTAAAAAGTATGAGATTCACCTCATTTTTATACCATGCGGGACTGAATGGAATCCAGATACATTTTCCGTTCCGCATAGGTGCTGCCCCGGAGGTTCCAGAACACATGAATGCGAATATCCCGGGCTCCGCAGAAATCCAGAACCTGTTCTTTCCATACCAGTGCAGGGGGCCAGGAAAGGTAAGCAGGAGATGAGTTAACAGGCTGCGGCTCTGAATTATCCGCATCCGGATTGTGTGCATCGGTGGTAATAAATACGTCAAAGCGTTTATCGGTAAAAAGGCCTGGGGTATCGGCATTGCGGAAATCCGCTTCCCGGAAGCCATAGGCCACGCCGGGGCGGAACACCCGGTCAAGAAAACCCTTAAGAATCGCCGGCGGGCCGCCCCACCAGTCTGGATGAATAAATACTACTCGGTCCGCATCTTTGATATACTGCTGGTACCTCAGGGTAGTCTCATCAAAACTGAATTTCCGCGGTATTTCATCTTCACTTAAAACTGGATCAAAGTGGTCCGCATAAAGATCCACAAAAGTACTTGTTACAGAACTATCTTTCTGGAAATACTTCTGAACCTCTCGGGCAATCGCGCGATTAAACCCTTCTTTTTTGGGATAGGCCAAAACAATCAAAACACGCATCATTACCTCTTGCTTCCCTCTCCATTGCTGCAGGGGCTTGATTTTATATCTTAATATTACTAAATTAGTCGTGTATATGACAACCACTTTTACAGAACAGGAACTTTTGGACATGCTGCGAGCCGTGGAAGACCCGGAACTGGGCTACAACATTGTGGACCTGGGGCTTGTGTACCGGGCAGAGCAGAAAGGCGAATGGATTGAGGTGGATTTTACCCTCACATCCCCGGGCTGCCCCATCGGCGAACAGCTCAGGACGGATATTATTTTAACCCTGCGCGAAAAAACAGGACTAAACGCCATACGGGCAAACATTGTGTGGGAACCTTTCTGGACCGCTGAACGGGCATCGGCGGAAATCAGGCTGGATTTAGGGTACCCCATTTGGTAGGAGGAAGTATGAAAGGTTTATTAATAGAAAATCTAACGGCGGGACTGGAATCTAAGGTCATATTGTCGGACTTGAACCTTTTTGTGCCGGATGGCGAGGTTCATGCTTTGATGGGTCCCAACGGTCATGGCAAAAGCACCCTGGCCAATGTACTCATGGGGCATCCCAGTTACACTGTTTCCAGCGGAAGCGTCTTCCTCGACGGTGAATCGCTTCTTGACCTGGAAGTCTCTGAACGGGCCAGGCGGGGCCTCTTTCTCGCCTTTCAGTACCCGGCAGAAATTCCGGGGGTAACGGTGTCCAAATTCTTAAAACGGATTGCAGATCTCCGTAGAGAGCCTCCTAAAAACGCTTCCGCATTTCTTGCAGAACTAAAACAAAACCTGGCATTCCTGGAGATTGATCCCTCTTTTGTAAACCGTTACCTGAACGAAGGTTTTTCCGGGGGTGAAAAAAAGCGAATGGAAATCCTCCAGCTGCTTACACTGAAACCCCGGTTCGCTATTTTTGACGAAACCGATTCGGGACTCGATGTGGATGCCCTTAAAATCGTAGCCGCGGGCATAAACAGAATGCGGGGCCAGGGCTTTTCTGCCCTTGTTATTACCCATTACCGCAGGCTCTTAGACCTGGTGCGGCCCGACGCGGTCCATATCCTTGAACGGGGCCGCATCGCCGCATCAGGCGGTTTTGAGCTCGTGGAACTCCTGGAAAAAGATGGCTATGACGGAGTCCGACGCCTCACCGGTACGGCGCGGGAGGCGGTCTATGCCAGCTGAAACTGAGGTTCTTGCAAAAGAACAAGAAATACACGAAGAACTTAAACGGATCGGATCAGGATACGAAGAACGCTTTGGGTTTTCCATGCCTGACAGGTCAATTGTAAAAACAGGCCAGGGACTCACCAGGGAAACGGTCATTGCCATTAGCGACGCTAAAAACGAACCCGAATGGATGCGGCGCTTCCGGCTCCGTTCACTCGAACTGTTCCAGAAGCTCCCCATGCCAAGCTGGGGCGGCAACCTATCCCAGCTCCGCTTCGAAGACATGACCTATTACGCAAAACCGACCGAGGGTTCTTCCCGTTCCTGGGAAGAACTCCCCGAAGAAATTAAGCGGACCTATGAACGGCTTGGAGTCCCCGAAGCGGAACGCAAGTTTCTCGCCGGTGTGGGCGCCCAGTATGACTCAGAAATGGTCTACCACAATATACGGCAGGATCTGGAAAAAAAGGGAGTCCTCTTTTCTGATGTGGAAACCGCGGTCAGGGAACACCCCGAAATCGTAAAACGCTTTTTCGGCACCATAGTGCCCCCGGAGGACAACAAATTTGCTGCCCTCAACAGCGCAGTCTGGTCTGGCGGTTCTTTTATCTATGTTCCGCCGGGAGTTCATGTGGACATTCCCCTCCAGGCCTATTTTCGCGTAAATTCCCAGGCCTTTGGCCAATTTGAACGAACCCTCATCATCGCCGACGAAGGCGCCTTCGTCCACTATATCGAAGGCTGCACCGCACCGGTCTTTTCCAAGGACAGCCTCCACTCAGCGGTGGTCGAAATCATCGCCCTTAAAAACGCCCGGATTCGCTATTCCACCGTGCAGAACTGGTCGAGCAACATGTACAACCTGGTTACCAAACGGGCCTTCGCCTACGAAGGGGCTGTCATGGAATGGGTAGACGGCAACATCGGATCCAAGGTAACCATGAAGTACCCGGCCATATTCCTCATGGGCGAAGGCGCCCGGGGCGAGGTGCTCTCAATAGCCTTTGCCGGCAAAGGCCAGGAACAGGATACGGGGGCAAAAATCTTCCACTTTGCTTCCAACACTTCCAGCGTAGTCACCTCCAAGTCGATTTCTAAAGACGGAGGAATCGCGAGCTACCGCGGCATGGTAAAGATGGAAGCGGGGCTCCATAACATAAAATCCAAAGTCGAATGCGATGCCCTTATTCTGGACGAGAAGTCCAAATCTAACACCTATCCAGTCATGGATATTCGGTCCGAAGATGCAGCCATGGAACATGAAGCAAAGGTTTCCAAAATCAGCGAGGACCAGCTCTTTTACCTGATGAGCAGGGGGCTATCAGAAGAAGAAGCGGCGGTCATGATTGTAAACGGATTTATCGATCCCCTGGTTAAGGAACTCCCCATGGAGTACGCCGTAGAACTAAACCGGCTCATAGAACTCGAAATGGAGGGCTCTGTAGGATGAAAGACCAAATACTATTTTATATTGATGAAATGACAGGTCCCCTCCACATTCCCGTGCAGGCAAATGAGACACGGCAGCTCATGGTGCGGATTGATCAGAGAGGCAAGCTGCCGCCCAAAAGCCCGTCTGAGCGGCAGCTTTCTATTGTCCTTGAGCCGGGAGCGTCTTTGGAACTTTTTATCCTTTCAGGACTCCCTGCGTCGATACAGAACCAGGTGCAAACCTCTATTTTGCTCAAGGAGCAGAGCAGCCTAAAACTCACAGAACTTATTCTGGATGAAGGAGAAGGCACTTACCACACCGAAGCGGTGCTGGAAGGGGCAGAAGCGGTACTGGATTACGCAGGAGCCTACGGGTCACGGAACAACACAAACCGACTTCATACCCTGCAAACCCATCACTTCGGAAAACAGAGTAAAAGCCGAACCACCTTAAAATCGGCCCTGAAAGATTCTTCGCACCTGGTTTTTAAGGGTCTTATCCATGTGGATAATCGGGCAACCGGGACCGATGCATACCTCAGTAACCGCAACATGGTTTTAAATGATGGCTGCCGGGCAGAAAGTCTCCCCCAGCTTCAGATAGAAACCGATGATGTAGCTTGCAGCCATGGCTCTACCACTGGCGGCCCCCGAGAAGAAGAACTCTTTTATATCATGAGCCGGGGACTGTCTCCAGAAGAAGCAAAAGAAATCCTTGTCATGGGGCACCTTTCATCAATCTTAAACCGCTTTCCTCCTAGCCTTGCGGAGGAAGCCGAAGAGGCCGTTTCGGCCCTGCTCCTTAATAACGCAGCAGCAAACAGATCTGCCGATACGATAGCGCTTCAGGGAGCATCTCGATGAACACCCTTGCAGCCCTAGACCAGAAGACCTTTTCCGTGAACTTTTCCGCGGAGGAGAATAGCAGCGTTGCCCAGCTTATAAAAAATCAATTTCCCCTCTTTGACCAGTACCCTCATTTGGTTTATGTGGATAACGCGGCCACAAGCCAGAAGCCCCGCTCTGTGCTGAATGCTGAACAGGGACTTTATACGAGCGCTTGCGCCAACGTACACCGGGCGATCTACAGCCTGGGAGAAGCCGCCACGGGCCTTTACGAGGAGAGCCGAAAAACCCTAGCCCGCTTTATTGGGGCCGCTCCAGAGGAATGTATTTTTACCCGGGGAACCACTGAAGCCATAAACCTGCTTGCCCACAGCTTCGGTGAAACCTTCTCGGCAGGGGACGAAATCATCCTGACCGAAATGGAACACCACGCGAACCTGGTCCCCTGGCAGCAGCTCGCACTCCGCCGCGGCATCACGCTTAAATTTATCCCCCTGACCGATGAGGGGCTCCTCAACCTGGAAGCACTACCTCAGCTTTTAGGAAAAAGGACAAAGCTCATTGCCATGACCATGGTCTCTAACGTCCTTGGGACAAGGAACCCCGTAGAGACCGTCATCGCTAGAGCCCACGAGGCGGGTATTCCGGTACTGATTGATGCAGCCCAGGCCATACCGGCGGAACCGCTTAATGTCCGCAGCCTCGATGCAGATTTCCTTGCCTTTTCGGGCCACAAAATGTACGGCCCCTTCGGCATTGGACTCCTGTACGGTAAACGGAAATGGCTTGAGCTTCTTCCCCCCTTCATGGGCGGCGGAGACATGATTAGCGAGGTGCATCTCGAAGGTTTTACTCCCAACGAAGTTCCCTATAAATTTGAAGCAGGGACCCCGCCCATCGCACAAGCGGTAGGAATGGCCGAAGCTGCCCGATGGCTCGAAAGGCTGGGGCACGAAGCCCTCGGCCGTTATGAGTCAGAGCTAGCCCAGCATTTAATTGATGAAATAAAGGACATTCCGGGCATCCGCATTTTAGGGTCCCAGCCCGGTGCCCCCCTAGGCAGACGGGCAGGAATTGTGGCCCTTACAATGGAAGGCGTTCATGCCCATGACCTGGCTGCATACCTAGACCGCTATGGAATTACCGTACGGGCGGGCCATCAC
>JAIWNU010000064.1 GCA_020216655.1 Treponema sp.
TGTGCCCATCCTTTAGCCCAGCGGCTTGGGGTTGTTTCATCAGCCCGCCTTAGCTTTGGCGCGTATAATACCCTAGAGGAAGTTCATTATATTGCCGATATGCTGCACAAAGCCCGGAAGGAGCTATAAACCCCATGAGCGACACCTTTGACAGCCTTTACGAAGAGATTATTCGAGATCATTATAAAAATCCTCAGCACAAGCGGCCCCTCGATTCCATTCCTTTTGTACAGAATCCGTCCTGCGGAGACAAGGTCCGCGTTTCCATATCATTGGGGCCGGACGGGAAAATTACCGAGACCGCCTTTGACGGCTCCGGCTGCTCCATTTCCATGAGTTCCGCCGATGTTCTCGCGGAACTATTAGAAGGGAAAACTCTCGCAGAGGCAAAAGAAATGGTTCATCTTTTTCTCGCTGTTCTGCGGGGAGAGCGGGACGTGGCAGAATTGGACAAGCTGGGAGACGCCATGGCATTTAAAGGCGTCGCCCGCCTGCCGGTCCGCTTAAAATGTGCCGCCCTCTCGTGGCGAGCAGCTTTAGAGCAGCTCGAAAAATTAACAGAAGAGGCTTGAGCCGCAGCGGCTGCATGCGGTTTCAGATAAACCACGTGCAACCACGCGCGACCACGCTCAATCGCTCATTTTTCAGTTGCCCGGAAGACACCATCCCAGTCTTTTCCGGGCGGGTTTTTATCAAAATAGATGACCCTCCGCAAAAATACTTCAGAAGGCCCATCCTTATAGAGCTCTACATTTTTTGCAAAAGCCGCAGCGGCGGTCTTCCAGTTTTGCCTGCGGTACGCCGCAAGTCCCTTTTCGAACAGGTCTTTAATTTGCAGTAATTTAGCTTGGGCCTTGTCTTTTTCCTGTAAAATTTCAAAAATGCGCACCGGTTCGGTCTTGCCTTTTACCGCGATAAAGTCTAATTCCCTGCAGATAAATGCATCCTGAACTTTCAAATAAACTGCCTCTGTAATAATAGACTTTGAATTGTACTGTTTATTCGCCCCTTCGAGCCGAGCCGCCAGGTTTACTGTATCGCCAATGGAAGTGAAATCCATCCGATCCCGGGCTCCGACGGAACCAAAGACCACAGGCCCCGAATTGATGCCGATACCGATGCTCACGACCTGTTTGCCTTCTTTTTCCCGGAGCTCCCGTTCCTGCATCATAGCGTGGCGGATTTGCATGGCGGCCTTACAAGCATGTAATTCCTTGTGCGGGCCGTCAAAAAAGGCCATCATTTCATCACCTACAAATTTGTCTACATCTCCATCGTTCTGCAGAATAATTTCTGTCTCAAGATCCAAATAACGATTCAATATCGAAACAACCTGATCCGGTTCTAGACCTTCACAAAGGCTCGTAAAGCCCCGGATATCGGTAAATAAAAAGGCAAGCTCCCGGTTTGTACTGCTGGCAGTCCCCTTCTCAGCCTGCTTAAGGGTAGATGCTGAAATGTAAGGAATAACACCCTTGAGCACCGTAACCATGTTGCCAATTTCATGAGAAAGACTTTTAATTTCGTCCCTGCTGCGGACATAATCTGAATAGACAAGGGCGTTCGATGATACCCGCACGGTTCCCCGAATCATAGACTGGAGGTTATCGGAGATTTTCCGAACGTTCATCCTCAGAAATAAGAGGGGGTTTACAATGTAGTTGCCAATCAGATAAACCATCACAATAGCCAGATAAAGGAACAGCAAGGTCAAGGTGATGACGAGTACCCTCGTTTTATAGAAGGGCTTCATAATCACCGATTCTCTGAAAGCCATAATCGTAAAACCTAAAAGACGCTCTTGTCTTACCCTGTTTTCTCCTATTTTTACTGTTTCTGGTTTTACAATGGGACCTATAAACAGACGGCTGTCAGTTTCAGGATCATAGGAGCTCACAATTCCTCGTGTTTGGAGAAATTTCTTGATATACTCCGAAGCTCCCTTTGCGTCCAAGGCTGGCAGGGACGGGAATTGCTGGTTAGGAGCTAAGGTAGAATATTCGAGTCTGAAAGCAGAACGAAGTTCCATTGTTTCTGCAATATACTGAACTGTTTTTAGATCCGTATAAATTGATATATATTCATTGGGGAACTCTGCTTTTTTGTTGAGTTCAAGCTGCCGGTTCAAATACTCAAACATGGCAATCGAATCACCCAGATTGACACGATAGATAGAAGAAGCCTGTTCAACCTGGCTGCGTGCACCATCGGACACAGCCTTAATTATTGTATTTTTGTAACTTTGCAGGAGCAGCAAAGAGAGGGTCCCGATAATAAGGGTTATAAGACCGATGAAGAAGAAAAATAACTTGGTTCGAATACGAAAAATAAAATCTAAAAAGGTGTTTTTTTCTAAGCTTCGCTTGTATTCCTTGTACTCCCGCACAAACTGATCCCGCTTGTTGAGGAGTTTAAGGAGGATAACCATAGAAATAATATTTCCGGCCAAAGAAAAACCTGCAAAAATATAAGGAGCGGGAGGAATATGTTTAAAATAATCTGCAGAATCGGCATAGCGAAGCATGGGTACAAGCCAGGGGAACACCATAATAACCGTCATCAGAAACCGGATGACCGCTACGAGAAAGTACTCCGGCTGTGCAAAACGTCCAAACCGAGAGGGCATAAAAAAGCTTATAATCCTAAACAGGCTAAAAAGAGGTACCAGGTAGATTAGAAAGAGGCTTAGGGTAAAAAGCGTCAGTCCTTCCTGCTGCAAAAAAAGTACCGGCATAGAATAGGGTACATACAAGCTGAGATTGCCTCCGTCGGATACAGGACCGGCGGCTACCGGAAAGACGAACCAGGCAATACATAATAAGGCGCCAAGCGCATCAAGCAGTGAAATAACGCTGTATTGAGAGTTTTTCATGAAAGACACTCCTAATCGGATCCGGCGAGGGCCCGCAGTTTATTATTTGCCCTATCTAAATATGCCTGAGCTTGCTCGTAACCAGGATCAATGCGAACAATGATCCTAAAACCATCACGGGCAATTTCATAGTCTTCAGAATTATACGCATTAATTGATTCAGCATAGAGTTCTTTGACTTTACTCATAATAGTATTTTTCCGAGAAGCAAGCTTGTCTTTGTTGCTTTGTATTTTAAGCTGCACCATGTTTGCATTTACCAAGTCCCAGGCTTTCACCAAGTCTCCCCGCTCTATGGTACTGTCAATGATCACCAGAAGGTCAGGAAGTTCTGCGTCATAGTCCCGCTGGGGAACCGTGGTTTTTGTTTTGCTTGCCGTACCTTGCTTTGCGGCTGCAGGAGCGGTTACGGTGCCGGTATTCTTGGCTATTTTATTTTTCAGCTCCGCCGCTTCTGGAGTTTTTTCGACCTGCAGGGCTGCATTTATCCGAGCCTCCGCGGATTGGTATTTTTTTTCCGCATAGAGGCTTTCGGCCCAGGAAAAATAGAGCTGGTATTTTACCTTGCTCAGTTCTGGCAAGGGCGTCTTCTGCAGTGCGCCATAGGTTTTTTCGGCATTGATGAGCGCCAGTTCCGCATCCTGGTATTTTTTTTGGCTTAGTTTTCCCGCCGCATCATTGGTATCTGCCAAAACAAGGGATGTTACATATTCATCTATCGATTTTTTAAGAGCTGCCGCATCCTTGTTTGAGGCATCAAGCTGCTTAATTTCATTCATCAATTTAACCGCAAGTATAAGCTGTCTGTTCAGTTCAGCTTTATTTTTTATAGTTCGTATCGACTTATCCAAATCAGCAAGACGGCTTGTCCTGCGTTGTATCACCTGCTTCCGCACATCCCCCGTATCTAACCACAGCTTAACCACATCTCCGTTAAGATTGTTGATCTCCTGGGCATGTTTTATCGCCATAACGAGTTCAAAATCCTCCGCATCGGTTCTTGTTTTCTTATCCTTCAGCGTCTTGGCACGGGCAATATAGGTTTCGAGTCTCGTCGTTTTGAATGTATCGGTTTTTACCAGGTATTCCTGGGCACGCAAATGGTCAGGATTTGCCCGTAATGCAGCAACAAAATAACTGCGGACTTCAGGGATGGCTTTTAAATCATTTTGTTCGATAAGTTTGGTATTATATAAGGTAAGCCCCTTCTGAAAAATCAGTTCCGCCTTTTCATCCTCGCTTAAATTGTTCTGTATAAACATGTTCGTCTGAAAGGAAGCGCAGGAAAACAGCACTCCGGTAACAAGCAAAAACCAAATTGATTTTTTAAAAAAACTAACCCAAGCCATGGGCATTCCTCCTCAGCCATACATCCGTATAGATACATAGTAACGCAAAAGAGGAAAAAGTTCCTGCCTATAGTACTAATTTTTTATTAAATCTTTGACGTTTTTTTAATCCCCGGTGTACACTGACTTAAATCTATGCAGGAAAAAAAACGATGCTACAGGTTCATAAACAGGTTGTTGCCGCTTTTCTTGTCGGTTGTATGGTTGGTGCTTTTGCCGCGGGCTTTTATTTTTGGCGAAGAACCAGCAGTGACCGGGAAGAACTTAGAGAGCGAGCTCTTGCGGCTTACCGAGATCTCGACACGGCTCGGAAAGCTCAACGAGATGCTCAGGAACGAGCTGGAAAACTCCAGGAAGAACTCCTCTGCATTAGAGAGCAGGCTTACCGAATCGAAAACCGAGCTCGAAATGCTGCGGATAGAACTGGAAGCCTTGCAGACCAGCTCGACAGAGCTCAAACAACATGTAGAGATATCGCTCGAGGAATCGGCACAGCTGAAGGACTCCTTGCAGAAAACGGAAAGCTCCTTGAAGAGCTTGGAACAATCCTTCAGCGAGTACAAACAAGCAGCGGAGCAGGAGCTGAACCGGCTGGAACAGTCCCGTAACCGGTACCGGCTCCTTGTCATCATTGCCGGTACTTTGGCCCTTTCTGGCTGGGCCGCCTTTAGCCTCAGCCTGCTTTTTTAGGCACTTCGAATTGCACCGAACCCGCAATAGCGAATACAACGGCCGCAGTTGATGCATTTGGCTTTATCTATCTCAGGAGCCGCATAGCCGCGCTGCCGGATTGCTCCGGTTGGGCAGACCCGAACCACCGGACAGGGATGATTTTGCGGACAGCGATGGGGTTCGACTTTTACATTCATAGTTTTACTCCTCCTACGAGCTTGCAAAATAGACATTCATCATATATATTAAAATATAAATATTTGTCAATATATGTTTTTCTATATATAAGGAGCTTATATGAGGACAATAAAACCACAAAAGAAAAATAGATTTGTCAGTCTGCTTGCATCTAAACGCCGGTGGATACAAGCATTTTTTGCAATTGGCTTGTATGCGGGGCTTTCAGTCTTTCATTTAAATCTATGGCTTATTTTAGGCATAGGGGTTGGGAGCGGCATTCTTTTTGGCAAAGTCTTCTGCCGCTGGGCCTGTCCTATCGGTTTTATGATGGAATTAATGATGGGCATGGGCGGGGAAAACAACAAATTCATTCAAATGTACCAGTACCATAAGCTTGGGTGCCCCATTGCATGGATATCAGGAGTCTTAAACCGTTTCTCCCTCTTTAGAATTACACTTAATAAGGACACCTGCCTTTCCTGCGGAAAATGTGATACATCCTGTTATATGCCGGTTTTAGAACAGAAAAAGTTCAGCTTGTATAAAAATAATTTAGATCGGCCCGGGGATGCATTTTCCTGTTCCCGTTGCCTCGTTTGTGTATCAAGCTGCCCGAATGGCAGCTTGACATACAAACTAAGCCTACTGAGGCCCCTTTCAAAACAATCTAAGTTGTGAAAAAACTAACTTGAAATCTCCGATTTAGAAAGCGGATGCAAAGCAACTGCACGCAATTACAAAGCTGTAGCTAGCTTTTTCGCCGGGCCTTGTATTCCTGGAAGAAGAATACCAGCAATAAAACCGCAGCCCCAACAAGGTCCGTACTTAGGCCGGGATACACCAGCATGATCCCCCCTGCAGCGGCAGCGATCCGTTCATACCAGGCCATATTGGTTTTGAAAAATCCGTTAACCCCTGCAGCAAGAGCCACAATACCGATAATGCTGGTGATCAGCATCCAGATAAGCCCAGCGGCTGTTACATTAAAGAGGAGAATCTGGGGATTAAGCACAAAAATGTAGGGCACAAGGAAAGCTGCAATAGCCAACTTGGATGCATTAAGTCCCGTTTTTAAGGGATTAGCTTTTGCAATACCCGCTCCGGCAAAAGCAGCGAGGGCCACTGGAGGCGTCACATCGGCTATAATTCCGAAATAGAAGGCGAACATATGAGCAGGCAGTATGATTGCCGCAGGGGCTGCCAATGTTGAATCGAGACCTGCAATCTTACTGAGTATGATTACGATGGCCGGTGCGGTGATGGTGGAGGTAATGACATAATTGGCCGTAGTGGGCACACCCATTCCCAAAATAAGCGAGGTAATCATTGTAAAGAAAAGGGTGGGAAGCAGTTGGCCATGGGCCAGGCTCACCAAAAGGGAACCCAGCTTTAGACCAAGCCCCGTGAGCGTAACCACACCAATAATAACGCCGGCGCAGGCAGTTGCGGCTATAATGCCAAGAGCTGCGCGGGCTCCAGATTCCAGGCCCCGTACAATTTCTATAGGAGCCATTCTGGTAGACTTTCTGAGCCAGGACGCGGCTATGGAAAGAATGATTGCCCAGAGGGCTGCTTTCATCGGTGTGTAACCGGAAACAAGCAGGTAAACGATGACCACGAGGGGTATCATGAGGTGGCCGCGCTCAAGCATGATCGTTTTGAACTTTGGCAGTTCTTCCCGTGAAAGGCCCCGCAGGCCAAGACGCCGGGCTTCGAAATGTACGCCAGCCCATACACCAAGGTAATATAAAAGAGCAGGTATCGCTGCAGCACCGATAATGCGTGCATAGGGGATGCTGGTAAATTCCGCCATGAGGAAGGCTGCGGCGCCCATAATGGGAGGCATGAGCTGACCGCCGGTGGACGCGGTGGCCTCCACCGCTCCGGCAAATTCGGGCTTATAGCCAAGTTTTTTCATCATGGGGATGGTAAAGCTGCCTGTTCCAACCACATTAGCCACCGATGAGCCGGATACGGTTCCCATAAGACCGCTGGACAATACCGCCACCTTTGCTGGTCCACCGGCGGTCCAGCCAGCAACCGCGTTTGCCAGATCTATAAAAAACTGTCCCAGTCCGGTCCGTTCAAGATAGGCTCCAAAAAGGATAAAGAGAAAGATAAAGGTACTGGATACCCCTATAGGGATGCCAAATATACCCTCGGTGGTAAAAAAGAGGTGCCCCACCAGGGTAGAGAAATCCGCGCCCCGGTGGGCTAATTTACCCGGTATATAGGGGCCCGCAAGGGCATAGACAATAAAGACAAGGGCAATGACCACCATAGGAATGCCTACCACACGGCGGGCCGCTTCCAGCACGAGAATCAGACCAATGATACCAGCCACGATATCAAAAGTTGTTGACATGCCTGCCCTTTGAACCAGCTCTTTATAAAAGATTACTATATACAAAGGTGCCAGGGCGCCCAAGACCGCAAGAAAGGCATCAAAAGGATGGAGCTTGTCCCTGCTCCAGCTTTTCTTTGTAGGATAAAGCAGGAAAATAAGACAAAGTCCGAAAGAAAGATGTATGGATCGCTGAATCATCGCATCCAGGACACCGAATACAGCCGTATAGAGCTGAAATACCGCAAAGGTAATAGCAAGGGCGGAAATAAGACGAGCCCCAAAACCTTTAAGGCTTCGATAATCCGCTTCCTTATCGAATTTTTTTAAGATTTCCTGGCTGTCCGTTGTAGTTTCCGTCGCTCGTTCCATGCAAATCCATCCTTTTTAGACCATATATATACTTGTAGGTTGATACAATACATAGCGCATTTCATCAACAGGCTCTGTATATTTTCGGATAATTGTACCAACCTCATGGAAGACCTATGTGAGAAACTGAGTTACTTGATAACTCTATTGCGGTCTCCTCCTGAGCCCATGTTATAAAGGGATACAGATGCTCATTTATTATAACACCATGACCGGGAATTGGGGAAATAAAAATTGGCAGCATTTTAAACCATCGGTCCATAGCCAAAACAAAAAAACTATTTTCTATACGAAAGCCCCCTTCGCTTTCAGAGGGCATACCTGTCGAAGTGGTGTCGTAACGTAATTCATATAAATGCAGCATTCCAGATTCGGCTCGGTAATATTCATACACCGGCCGTTTATGAATGGAATGGGTATAGGTTAATATAAATTCCCCATTTTCGGGTAAGATTAATTCAGCAAGAATCTTTCCGGCTTGAGATATACATAAAGCGGTGCCTTCATTTTTATTTTGGGCTAAGACATTGCTTAAGGGAAATAAAAGGATAAATAAGATGATAAACCGCCGCATTTCTCGGTACAGCCGGTCATGCGGCGGCAAAAACATAGATGTAAAATTCAACAGGTTAGCTTATTAGCGCTTAACTTCTGCAAAGAATTTTTCAGCCCCCACATGGAGCGGGATTGACATACCAACCTTTGCGGTTTCAATCTTGATGTTTGCTCCCTGTTTATGGGCCGCTACCAGTTTAGCCTGGTTTGCGTACATGGTCTTAAGGAGTTCATACACCATATCAGCGGGCAGTTTGGAACTCACCGCCAGCATGGATTTTACAGACACGGTTTTTACATCGGAACTCACACCCTGGTAGGTATTTGCGGGGATAACCGTTACACTGTAAAATGGCCATTGTTTCAGAAGCTTATCGGCCACAGCACCGTCTATGGGGACTATAGTAATCTTGCGGGATGCACCGAGATCTTGTATAGCCGCAGTGGGGTAACCAGCGGTGGTAAAGGCCGCATCAATATTGCCATCCTTAAGGTTGCTGGCTGATTCGGCAAAAGAGAGATACTGTACCTTTATATCGTTATAAGTTAGGCCAGCGGCTTCCAGTATTTGCCGAGCATTAGCTTCTACACCGGAACCTGCAGCTCCAACAGAAACCCGCTTACCTTTGAGGTCCGCTACTGTTTTAATGCCCGAATCAGCCAGAGCTACAAGCTGAACAGTCTCATCGTAGAGACAGGCCATGCCGCGCAGTTCCTTAAAGGCTTTATCCTTGAGCAGTTCTGTCCCGTTCAAAGCATAAAAAGCTACATCGTTCTGCACAAAAATAATATCTACTTTGTTTTCCCGAAGTAGATTGATGTTCGCAATCGAAGCACCAGTAGTCTGTGCTGTGGCATTCATTCCCTTTATTGAGCTGTTCCATATTTCAGCCATAGCCCCGCCCAAGGGGTAATAGGTTCCAGCAGCTCCTCCGGTTCCAATCGCAATGAACTTTTGCTGAGCAAAAGCAACTCCGCTGAGCAGAACAAGACCGGCTAATACAAAGTGAATAACACGTTTCATGTAGTCCTCCCTCTTAACAGATATTCCAATTGTATAAGCTCATTGGCTACAGTGCAACTGTATTTTTTAAGATTGGGAGGCCCATTTAACTCAATGTTATACCTAACCCTTTACTGCGCCCGCAGTGAGTCCTGAAACTATGTACTTTTGAAGGAAGAGATAAAACAGAACCATCGGAATCATGGAAATTGTAATAAAGGCCATGATGAAATTCCAGCCCGAGGTAAACTGTCCTTGGTACTGCATCACTCCCAGTGGTATGGTAAAGGTTTTCCGGTTATCCAGAACCAAGAGGGGCAGCAGAAACTGATTCCAACTTTGAATAAAGGTGAGAATAGTTACCGTGGAAACAACCGGGCCGGAAATGGGAAGTAAAACCCAAAAACCGAAGGTCCAAATGCCTCCCCCATCAACCTGTGTAGCTTCTTGCAATTCCTGGGGTATTTCCTTAAAAAAATTAGTAAGTATAAATACACTCATTGGAATTGAAAAAGCAACTTGTGAAAGGACAACCCCGTTTAAAGAGCCGATAAGGTTTAAGGCACGCAGTTGAAGGTAAAGTGGCAAAATTGCGACAGTGATGGGGAACAACATGCCCATGATAAAATAATTATACAAAATGGTTCTTCCATTAAAATGGAGCCGTGATAAGGCGAGGGCTGCCATAAAAGAAACCAGAAGATTAAGGCTTATTGTTCCTAAAGCGACCAGACAGGAATTGGTGAGAAAGATCCAAAAATCTGCGTTTTTTGTCAAAATTCCAACATAGGCGGAGGCAGTAAAGACAGATGGCAGCGTAAAGGGGCTTGCAAATATTTCACCATTATTTTTAAAACTGTTTACAAGAACCGCATAGATTGGAAAAAGGGCAAGTGCCGACAATATTATTATCAACAGAATTCTCAGATATGCAAAAAGCCGTGCATTAAAAGCATATAATGAGGCGTTTTTATTTCCTGGCACCATTTTTCTCTTCTCCTACAACATAACGCTGGTAAAATACATTAAAGATCAGACAAATAAAGAACAGAATCACTGCTACCGCGCTTCCGTAGCCAAAGTTAAAACGTCTGAATCCAAAATTATAGAGATAGGTCACAATGGTCTCGGTAGAGTTTACCGGCCCACCCTGCCCCATAGCCCAGACCACATCAAATACATTAAAGGAGCCGATAACTGATTGGAAAATAGAAATGATAAAGGTACCTTTCATGCTGGGAATGATGATATGCCATATAGTCTGAAACGTATTGGCACCATCAACAACAGCCGCATCTTCCAGTTCAGCGGGGACACTCTGCAGGCCCGCAATAAACAAAATGAGATGAAATCCTAGATATTTCCATAGAATGACAACAAGTACTGCATAAAAAGCAACCGCAGGATCTCCCAAGAGGCCAATCTGTTGTTTTTGTCCAGTCAGCAGTTGGAGGACCAGTGTAGGTATGCCAAATTCAGGATAATAGATAAATCGCCAGATAATACCGACAACGATTTCAGCTATGATATAGGGAAAGAAAAATACACCCCTGAAAAACATCTCACCCTTAAAGCGTTTTCTTCCTATAAGGAGCGCAATAATGAAGGCAAGCGGCAATTGAAGCAGCAGGGATGCGATAACAAT
>JAIWNU010000065.1 GCA_020216655.1 Treponema sp.
AGGACTATAATATGACAAAATAAACTGGGAAAGGGATTCTTCCTCGCCGGCGGCAGATCTGGTACGGTAAAGTTCCCGGCCGGTCATTTTGCCTCCCCGCATGCTAAAGACCGTAAAGGTGCTTAAAATACCCGCATCTGCCCATGCAATGTAGTCCCGGCTTTGTGCATCAAAATCGACTACAGAGCTTGTCGCATTAAGCTGCTGAATGTTGGTAATCGCATCGCGAAGCTGGGCCGCTCGTTCAAAGTGGAGGAGGGCTGCCTCCGATTCCATTTCCTGTGTGAGCCGTGAAAGCAATGCTTCGGTTTGGCCGGTGAGGAGCTGAACCGCCCGTTCAATATGTTCCCGGTATGCTTCCTTGCTGATTTTATTGCTGCAGGGTGCACTGCAGCGGCCGATATGGTAGTACATACAGGGGTGTGTCCGGCTGCGAAGGGTCTTACACTTTCTCAAGGGAAAGAGGGTTTCGATAAGCTGCAACATTGTATCTAAGGCCTGGACATTGGGAAAGGGGCCGAAATATCGGGACCCGTCCTGAACTATGTAGCGGGTTCTGAAGAGCCGTGGGTAGTCTTCGTTGGTAATCCGCACTACAGGATAGGTTTTTCCATCTTTGAGGTTGATGTTATACCGCGGCGAGTGTTGTTTGATGAGCGTGTTTTCAAGAAGCAGAGCTTCGTATTCGGTTGCTACGATGATAGTTTCGATGTGACGGACATGGGCGAGCAGGGTTTTGGTTTTTATATCCTTTTCGCCGCTGAAATAGGAATTAAGTCGGTTTCGGAGTATTTTTGCCTTACCTACATAAATTATGGTCCCTGTTTCGTCTTTCATGAGGTAAACCCCCGGTTCAAGGGGGGCGTCTTTCACGAGTGCCTTAAGCTGGCTATAATGTTCCATATTTTGACTGCGGTTCACCATAAAAAAATCCGATATTAAAAGAGGCTTTGTAGGCCCTACTATTAATGTACCGTTATTTACAAGGAAAAGAAACAGCCATGAGAGGCCATATTATAATTCTCCTATGTATCTTTTCTATAAACCTGTGGGCAGAAGACCAGGTTATTTTGTTAGGGGGAAAACAGGGCTGGAACATGCTTGAGTCACTGGTTGGTGTAGAAGTGGAGACAAAGGGCCAGCCCACCAGTGCGCTTACCCTATCCAGACGAAAACCAATAACGGTATACCCTGATTTATGGCTTACCTTTGACGAAGCTGGTCCTGATCGTTTTGCAGATACCATGGGGAACTATACTGTTTCTAGCGGTGCATCGGTGCTACGTTCCAATGATTCCCAATCCAGGCTCGGTTCCGGAGCGGCGTTGTTTACGGGCATTCCTATAAGCCCATCCACAAAAATACAGGAAAGCGGCATTTCTATAAAACCAGAAAAGGGGGCCCAGTTTGCAGCCGGTTCCCGAATTGATGATTTTTCGCTCGATTTTTGGCTCTATCCTGCCAACCTGGAAAAGGGAGAACAGATTCTTACCTGGTCATCGGGACGGAAAACAATGGCCGGCGAGTCGATTTTCCAAAGAATTCGCTGTCAGGTCGCTACCAATACGTTAGAATGGATTTTTTCTGACTTCTTTACCTCCGTGGATGACAGAAACAGGATCACCCTCTATCTCAAGGGTATCAGCAATTTACAACCAAAAACTTGGAGCCATCATCAGATTCGCTATGATGCAAGACAAGGACTGCTTGAGTATCTGGTAAACGGCGGTCTGGAGGCTGTTGTCTATACAACAAAAACCCAGCGGGCTGGCGGTGAAATCTATACACCAAAAATTGGAGCAAGCGGCCTTTTTGTACTCGGTGAGCGATACTCTGGGTTGATTGATAATTTTCGTATTTTGCCTATCTATCTCGAAACAGGCCCGGAGCCTAAATATGCGCTCGAAGGGGGCTATTTTGTTACCAAACCTTTGGACATGATTTTTACCGATTCGCAGGTCCTTAAGGTGCTGGGAGACATCAGAAGTCCAAAAGAAGGTGCGGTTCCACCCCAGGTACAATTATTTATCAGAACCTCAAACAATCCCTATCAATGGGGCTCGGATGATGCTTCATGGATTCCGATAGAACTCGGCAAGGCCCTGGGCCCGCAGATAAAGGGGCGTTATGTGCAACTTAGGGGCCAATTGTATCCTTCTTCAACTGGGGAATCCGCCCCCCGGCTTAATAGCCTTACTGTTGTATATCAGGAAGATGCTCCGCCTCCTCCGCCCTCACAGGTGCAAACTATAGCACGGGACGGTGCGGTTGAACTGATGTGGAAACCTAGCCCAGACAGAGATTTGGCGGGTTATGTTGTATACTATGGTACAGCCCCGGGGAATTATTTTGGCACCGATGCGCTTATGGGGCCCTCTCCCCTCGATGTGGGCTTAAGAACATCAATTCTTATCGACGGATTGCAGAATGGTAGGGTATACTATTTCTCAATCGCGGCCTACGACAAGGCAAGCCCTGCCCATATCGGAGCATTGTCACGGGAAGTAGCGGCCCGCCCCTTAAGGATGGAACGATGAGCCCAATAGATACGCTCAATATCATGGATCGTGCCCGGGGAGCATCCCGGGTTGGCGACCATGCGGAAGCTGAACGGCTGTTAAAGCAGTATTTAGAAAAAAACAAAAATGATCGTGAAGCCCTTTTGCTGCTGGGTGCTACCTATGCTAAGTCGGGTAATACTGATGCGGCTTTAGATGTATTCCTTTCCCTGCTCGCAAGTAATCCTGATGATTTAGAAGCACTGAATAATATCGCGGTTATCTACCGCAAAAAGGAAGATCTGAACAAAGCGCTTGATGCGCTGGAACATGCCATAGATATCGATCCGACCCGTCCTGAACTGCACTACAATTTGGGAAATGTGTATAAGCAGCTAGGCAACTACAAGGCT
The DNA here is from genome assembly GCA_020216655.1 of Treponema sp. GTDB lineage: Bacteria > Spirochaetota > Spirochaetia > Treponematales > Breznakiellaceae > Gracilinema. The sequence goes on from JAIWNU010000065.1 coordinate 2,912, forward strand.
GCATCCATGGCCTATGCCAAGGTTATTGAGCTGGACCCTCGTTATGTTCCTGCCTATAACAATTTGGGTACCATGTATGACCGGCTTCAGGAATCGGAAAAGGCCTTTGCAGTTTTTCAGAAGGGGCTGAGTCTGGACCGCAATAATCCGGTACTCCATTTTAATTACGGTCTTGCCCTGGATTCGAAGGGGAAATTTGAAGATGCGGTCCGTGAATATGAAGCGGCCCTCCGATCCCGGCCTGGCTGGGTAGAAGCATTAAACAATTTGGGAATTATCAGGCTTAAACAAGGGCGGCACACGGATGCGCTGGAAGTATTTAACCGTATTTTGAATATTGATCCCTTTAACGCGGAGGCCCGTAATAATATTGGTGTGGTACTGGCCGATCAGGGTAAATATAATGAGGCCATTAAGTATTACCGTCAGGCTATAGAAGCGGAACCAAAATATGTAAAAGCCGTGGTTAACCTTGAGCATGCCCTGGAAGCGATTGGGCATCCCGGAGATGCGCTCATCGAACTGGAAAAACTGGTAAAACTGGTTCCCGACAGCTCGGAAGTAAGAATAAAACTTGCTGCTCTTTACCTGAAATTACAGCGTTATCCTGAGGCTCTCGAACAGGCTACCCGTGCTCTGGAATGGGACCAGGATAATATTCAAGCCCTTCGGATACAGGGCGCCGCATATCGGGCCATAGGTAAAAATGCGGAAGCCCAAGCCTGTTTTGAGAAAATTCTTTCGATAGACCCTGGTAACTTTGCCTTTTATCTTGATTTGGCCGATCTTCATTTCCAGCGGAAGGAGTATCAGGAAGCTGAAGAGCGGATCTTAGCCTTTTTGCGGAGAAAGCCCCAGGACAGGAACGCAAAGATGATGCTGGGCCGCCTATACGCCGAGACGGGAAACAAGGCCCATGCTATAACGATTTTCGAGGAATTGATAAGAGACAACCCCCAGGATGTAGAGGCTTTGGCAGCCCTTGCAGAACTACATAAAAAATCAGGAGATATTGAAAAGGCTGTTAAGACTGCCGATACGCTCATCAATCTCCAGGGGAAACGGGCTACATCAGAGGATCTCACGAATCTTAACAAGTCGTTAGAGTTGTACGAAGAGGCTGTTCGGTCCTATTCGGCCTCTCTCCAGGATATTTGGGAACGAAACCTTCAAGCCCTGCGGCAAAATGAGGAAGTAAAGGCTGCTGAGACCCAGGAAGAAACGAATCCCTTGCTGCTGAGCGCCATTGATTCAATTCCGGTAGAGGAAGAATCGGACAATCTCTTTATTGAAGATGTGGAAGAATCCTTTGATGAAAACGAGGATGAGGAAGAGGAGTTAGTGCTCGACGATGAGGCCTATTCGATTTTTGACGAAATGGCTGAACCCCAGGACAGTTTGGACAACCTCGTGGCACCAGAGGACGGAAGGGTAACTCCCGATTATAATGAACCGGAAAATCCTGTTCCGGAAGAAACCCCACAAGGTAGCAGAGCGGATGAAGGGGAGGGGCAGAACAAGATGGATAATCTGCCTCCGGAGAGGCCTGAAACTCCTCCGCCATACCCACTAATGCCTCAGATGCCTCAAATGCCGCCCATACAGTTCGTTTCGATACCTCAACAGCCGGCTCCCCAGGTTATTCCTCCCTACATGCCTCCTCCTTATCAGCCGGTAATGCCCCAAGCTCCGCAAGAGCCCCTTCCGCCGCCTCGATCGGAGCCTCAAAGACAAGCAGCTCCTGAGAATAAGCGGAAACCGGAACCAGAACCGGCAAAAATGCCCGAACCCTTGCCTGAAATGGAGCCAGCTTTTGAGCCGGAGCCGGAATCAGCGCCGCTCTCTGAGCCTGAACTGGAGCGTGGTGTAGAGCCTGAGCCTGAGCTCCCGGAAGAAGAAGTCCTTCCTGAATTGCCAACCGCTGAACCAATGGACTCTGGAATTTCTGAAGACGAAATGGCGGAGCTTTTAGAGTATCCTGCGGAGGCAGAACTGCCTGAACTGAACGAAGATGATGGGCTTTTGGAATATCCTGAAGAACTGCCTGAAGAAGAACTCTGGGATGACAGCATCATGCTCGAAGATGAAGAGTCTGAGCAAGAAAGCCCCGTGGAAAACGAAGTGGTCCCTGAGCCCGAAATGGCCCCTGCGCCGGTTCTTCAAAGTCAGGATACAAAAGGCCTCTCAGAAACGGCGATGCTCAATTTGTTCCAGTATCTTAAAAACCTGACAGAAGAGCTTCCTGAGGATCAGAAACGAGCCTTTAAGGCAAGTGAAGTCCGGCTTAAAATGGAATATGTAATCGATAAACTGGAAGGTCATCAAGGTTTATTTAAAACTTTAATGGGCAAGACCGGCTTAGCGCAGGAGCAAAAGGTTCCTGCACGTCAGGAAAGTAAACCTGATCCAAAGTCGGTTGCACAAACACTTGCCTATTTGAGTAATCTTGCCAAAACCCTGCCTGACAGAGATTTGACTCGGGTGATAGAAAAAAAAGTGGATACCGTAGTTAAAGGTCTGGTTCCAGATGGAGGACGACGTGAGTGAGGATGCGGAACGAAAAATAGCTGGCTATATTAAAAATATGCCGAGTTTGCCGACAACGGTCGCCAAGGTTCTGGAGGTATGTAATAATCCGAAGACAAGCCCTGCGGATTTAAACCAGGTTATTTCCCTTGACCCGGTTCTGGTTGGACGGGTGCTCAAGCTTATCAACTCTGCCTATTATGGTTTAGGACAGCAGGTTACGAGCCTTGTCCGGGCAATTATTATGCTGGGAATTAACACGGTCAAAAACCTTGCCCTTTCCAGCGCAGTACTCCGTAATTTAACATCTAAAAAGGACTTTCAAGCCCTAGATATGGACGGATTCTGGCGGCATTCGCTCTGTGTGGGCGTAGCTGCTAAGGTAATTGCTAAAAAACGCGGGGTCGACCCGAAATTGGCAGAAGAATATTTTACGGCGGGGCTGCTCCATGATATCGGTAAAATTCCGATTAATGCGGTGCTTTCAAAAGAATATGTTATGGCAGTCAGTATTTCCGATCGGGAGCGTATTTCGCTGCATCGGGCCGAGGAACGGATCATTGGTTTAAATCATGCGGCTGCGGGCTTTATGATTGCCAAGGCTTGGAGGCTCGAGGGCGCCGTAGGAGATGCAATTGCCTATCATCATGCTTATACGGAATATACTGGACCATACAAAGATGTTCTTTTTTCTGTTGTTCTGGCAAACCGTTTTGCCAGTACTATGGAAATTGGCTTTTCTGGTAACCGATACCCTGAAAAGATAGATCCTGCGGTCTGGGAGTATTTGGGTCTTGAACGGGATGTCTTTGATGAGATTGAAACTGTGGTGAACCAGGAAATCGAAAAAGCAAAGATATTCCTGAAAATAGAATAAGGTGGAGGCCCCATGTTTACGGTACGGATTTGGGGGGACCGGGGATCCATACCCTGTCCAGGACCGGCAACGGTTAAATTTGGCGGAAACACATCCTGTCTAGAAATACGGGCCGACGACCGGCTTGTGATAGTCGATCTCGGTACCGGTGTAAAACCCCTCGGCGACTGGCTCATGGCTAATGATTTTAAGAAAGGGCCTATAGACGCTGACATTTTTATTACCCACACCCATTGGGATCACATTATGGGATTTCCCATGTTTACTCCCATATTTATACCCGGTACGAAACTCAGAATTCGAGGGCCCGTATCATACGAAGATGAGACCCTTGAATCCATTATTGGTGCCCAGCTTTCATACCGGTATTGGCCTGTCCGGCAGAGTGAACTCGCGGCAGACATTACCTATGATCAGCTTAAGGAAACTCATTTGGATCTTGGCGGAGGATTGACGGTTACCACCAAGTATCTTAATCATCCGATCCTTTGTTTAGGTTACCGTTTTGAATATCAGGGGAAAAGTATCATTACCGCCTATGACAATGAGCCTTTCCGGAATGTGTTTCCCACGGACCCTTCGGATCCCTCCTACAACGACGATGCGGCACGGGAAGGAGAACAGGCCGCCCGGGAAGAAAACGAAAAGATCCTTAGGTTTTTTAAGGGAGCCGATGTACTTATCCACGATACCCAGTATACAAAGAAAGAATATGAGACCGGTAAACTGGGATGGGGGCATTCTTCCTACGAACATGCGATTAATGCGGCCCACAAGGCGGATGTAAAGAAATTGATACTCTTTCATCATGATCCAAATCGTACGGATCAACAGTTGGATGCGTTGGAAGCCCTATATAAGGGCCGTATTGCAGGAAAAACGGATATGCAGGTTATGATGGCCCGGGAAGGTCTTGTGATAGAAGCCTAGGCCCCGCAATAGCCCAAGCATCCCGGTCCGGCAATGGACCTCCCGTTGGGTAGCTTAGGGGAAACAGGTTAGGACGGCACTGGAGGGTGCTTTCAGCCCCATCGGGAACGAGGTATGAAAGACGGGCCTTGCTGCCCGTTTCGGCAAGCGCACCTGCTAAGGTATTGGCAGCTATGAGACTTTGTTCATAGGGGCTGAATGCACGGCAGCTTGGACAGGAGCACCAGCCCTCTTCTGGACCTTTGTCGGGCCAGATATGAAATACCTGGTGTCCATTCCGTTGCTGGAAAAAGCGCCGGGCCTGAGCCGCGACAATCGAGAGGGTTTCCGGATTGGTAGGACAAAAATTGACATCCGCAACGCGGCGGCCTTCGGCCATACGGAAAAGATCTCGGTTTTGCATGAAAAGCCGCCGGGGAAGAAAGCGGGAAAGACAAAAGCCTCCTTCTTCGACGTGCAAATGGTATTGCCGGGCGAGTTCAAGAAGTTTTCGTCTGCGGCCTGATACATGATCCCCCATACGTTCAAGGGTAAACAGTTCATCCAACGGATAGAGTATTATGGTAGTAAAACCATGATCAGCAGCCCAAAGAATCCATCGTTCGCTGTCCCGTTCAAACTCTACCTCACCGATAAATAAGCGCTTTGATTCTTCTATGTTCATGTTCATCACTACTTATATAACAAAAAAATAGTATCAAAATACCACCTGTCTCAGCATTTCCGGTGTATACTACTGGGCGAGGAAAATCATGACAACTACCTTTACGCAGAACTTGAATCCGGATATTTCAAAGATATCCGGAAACAACGGGATACCTGACTATGATGTGGCCATTATCGGGTGCGGGGTGTCGGGGGCTAATATTGCCCGTAGGCTTTCAGCATACAAGGTGAAAGTAGCCGTTCTGGAAAAAGCGGCAGACGTTTCGTTTGGGACTTCCAAAGCTAATTCGGGGATAGTTCACGGCGGTTTTCATCATAACAAAAAATACCTGAAGGCTCGCCTCGAAATCCAGGGCAACCTGATGTTTGACCGGCTTATGAGGGAACTGGATTTTCCTTTTAAGCGTTGCGGTATCATTGTGGCAGCTCTCCATGAAGATGAAATGAAGGCCGTTGAGCACCTCTACATGCAGGGTGTGGAAAACGGGGTTATTGGAATAGAACTTTGTTCCCGGGAGCGAATTTTGGAGCTCGAACCCAAGCTGTCGCCCGATGTGATAGGCGGCCTCTACGCTCCCGGCGGCGGTATCGTAGAACCATACCGTTTTGTTTTTGCCCTCGTTGAATCAGCTATGAAAAATGGGGTGCATGTCTTTACAAATTACAAAGTTGATAAGGCCGAACGGGATGTGGCTCATAATAAATGGCTTATCAGTGCCTCCGATGGCAGGCGTATTAGCGCTCGCTATGTGGTCAATGCGGCGGGCCTTTTTGCCGACGAGGTCTCCCGCATCTTTGGCGGTGAATCTTTCAGTATAAAGGCCCGAAAAGGGGAGTATTACCTCCTTGACCGGCTCACCAAGGCTCGGCCTGAACGGGTTATTTTCCCCGTACCAACCTCGGTATCAAAGGGTATGCTGGTGATCCCAACGGTCGAAGGAACTGTTTTGGTTGGCCCCACCGCTGACATTACGGAAAACAAAGAAGATTATTCTACCACTGCGGAACGGCTTGAACAGATATTGGATTCGGGCCGGAAAATGGTGCCATCCCTGAGCCGCAATGATGTGATTACCAATTTTGCGGGCCTCAGGCCTGTTTTGGAGGAAGATTTTTATATTGAACCCTCAAAGCTGGCTCCCGCCTTTGTCCAAGTTGCCGGTATCCAGTCTCCGGGGCTTACCGCCTCTCCCGCCATCGGTGAATATGTCAAGGACCTGCTTAAAAACCTGGGACTGGAACTAACCGAAAAGTCCGACTGGGATCCCTTTGTGGAGCGACGTCCCCGGGCTCGGGAACTTTCTCCTTATGAATTGGATTCCCTTATTGCCAAGGATCCAGCCTGGGGAAACATGGTATGCCGCTGCGAGCAAGTAACGGAAGCTGAAATTGTCGAGGCGATCCGGCAGGGCCATACGACGCTGGACGGCATTAAATATTTCACCCGGGCCCAAATGGGCCGCTGTCAGGGCGGGTTCTGCACCTTTAAGATAATTAAAATTATCATGAGGGAAACAGGATTATCTTACGAAGCAATAACAAAACATGGTGGTGCGAGCCGCGTGCTGGAGGGTGAACTATGAAAGAACTGAAATATGATGCAGTCGTTATTGGCGGCGGTGCAGCCGGTATGGCTGCGGCCCTGGAAATTGACAAAGCTGGTTTCAGCTGTGCCATTGTGGAACGGGAAGATCACCTAGGTGGCATTCTCATGCAGTGTATCCACAATGGATTTGGTTTGCATGAATTCAAGGAAGAGCTTACGGGGCCTGAGTTTGCTGAACGATTTGCCGAACAGGTTGCCCAATCCAAGATTGCGGTATATTTAGGGACCACCGTCACGGATATTAATACCCAAAATGAAAAGGAACTGATCTGTGTTTCCCCGGATTATGGGATACTAAAAATGACCTGCAAAACCGTGGTGCTTGCCATGGGCTGCCGCGAACGGAACCGCGGCAATGTGCGTATTCCCGGTGCCCGGCCTGCAGGGGTGTATACTGCGGGTCTTGCTCAGCGGCTCGTTAACATAGAAGGTTATATCCCTGGCAAGGATGTGGTCATTATTGGTTCCGGCGATATAGGTCTTA
>JAIWNU010000066.1 GCA_020216655.1 Treponema sp.
TTATGGCCCGCAGAATGAGCTGGGTTGGCTGTCATGTAAAGGCGGTGGTCGAAATCATGCCCTATCCATCAGGGCTGACCCGAAACATTGTCCAGTGTCTCCATGATTTTAACATTCCACTCTATCTGTCCTGTCAGACCACTAATATTTTCGGTAATGACCGGGTAGAAGGAATTGAAGTAACACCCATGGAGAACGGAGCATTAGTCCCTGAAAAGGCCTTCCGCATTGACTGCGATACGGTACTGCTCTCGGTAGGCTTGGTCCCCGAAAACGAGCTTTCAAAGGATGCGGGGGTTAAATTGCATCCTACCACAAATGGTCCGGTGGTGGATGCTTCCCTTATGACTAATGTGGACGGGATCTTTGCCTGCGGAAACGTACTCCATGTGCATGACTTGGTAGACTGGGTCGCTGAAGAGGCTCGTTTTGCAGGAAAACAGGCCGCCGCATGGCTCCGGGGCGAACGGCCGCTGCACCAGGTGCGGGTTAAGGCCGGGCCTAATGTCCGGTATGCAAATCCGGGGAAACTGGATCCAGCCCGGGATAATAAGGTGTATTTGCGCTCCATGATAGTAAAAAATGACGCTGTGCTCGAGCTTCGCCTTGATAACCGGGTTGTAAAGACGATTAAAAAAGGCCATATACAGCCTTCTGAAATGATTACCCTTACGGTTGGCCCAAAAGATCTGGAAGGCTATACCGCCGATTCTGCCCTCGAGCTGGCATTAGTGTAGGAGGTTCCCGATGCGCGCATTAACCTGCATCGTTTGTCCCATTGGTTGTTCTCTTTCGGTGACCGAAACTGAAAAAGGTGAACTGGAGGTTACCGGAAATCGCTGCCCCCGAGGTGCTGCTTATGCGGTAGAAGAAATCACTGCCCCCAAACGGGTCGTTACCGCAACCTGCAGGCTCGGTCCTGCGGGTGCCTGTACTGAATCAGCTTCCTCTGATCCAATCTATCAGCGGATGCGCCGCCATGGGCTCTGCGATCCCCGCAGGCTCCCTGTAAAGACAAGTGCTCCCTGCCCAAAGGAGTATATTAACGAGCTCCTTAAAGATATATATAAAATCCAGGTGCAGCCACCGGTAAAACGGGGAGATGTGATTATAAAAAACTGGAAAAATCTGGGTCTAGACGTAATAGCGGTCCGCGCTCTAGACTAGGGCTATGGAATTTGATGCAAAAGACCCCGCCAGTTTCTGGCGGGACTACGAGCTCCGATATGGAGAAAAAGTCCTTGCCCATGCACTGGGCTGTTATATGACCGGTTGGGATGAGTTCCAGGGACCCCTCTGGGGCCTCCTTATCGCCACCGACGGAGGCTTCCGCTTTCACCATTTCCCCCATGAAGGGTGGATACAGCTTTTAAGCCGTATGTCAGGCGGCGGTGGCTCGGCCCCCAGTGAAAAAACAATTTTTATACCCCAAAATCAAATTCTTGATATCCAGTTGTTGATAGAAAAATCCTGGCTGCGGAAGCTCCTCACCGCTTCGCCGCCGCAGCTAGCCCTGCGGTTCTTAAAAAACGACGGAACCGAAGGGCTCCTGCTCGCGGAAACCGACAAGACAGCCATGCCTGTTGTCCAAGCCCTGAAAGGACAGTTTACTCATCAATCCTGATGATTCGGGCATTGGTGAGCTGTTCAAGGTCGTCTTCAACTAATATAAAATCGTTTTCGAGCCTGCAGCCACCGTGGACCGGGTCATACAGGCCCGGTTCCAGGGTAAAGACCATTCCATTTTTAAAGATCCAATCGTTGTCGGACCTGTTTCGTATGACCGGAGCTTCATGGGCTTCTAGTCCGATACCATGACCTAAGGCATGGGGCATTTTCTTTTTAGCCTTTTCAAAAAACTTGTCCACCGCTTCTGCCACATCCTTGGTGGCAGCTTTGTATTTCACCATAGAAACCGCAAGATGATAGGCCTTTTCCACCAGTGTAAGCATCCGCTCCTGGGTCCGGTTAAGGGGTCCGCGGGCAACGGTAATGGTGACATCGGTGGTATAGCCTTCATATTTCAGGCCAAAATCGATGATCGAAAGTCCGGGGCCGGTGAAGGCTGCTCCGGTATAGGCCGGAAAGGCATGGATGCCGAAACTCCGTGTGGGACCAGCAACCAGGGTCTCAAAACCGGTGCCTTCACAGCCCCGGAGCCGAGCCTGCCGTTCAATGAAGAGGGCCACATCGGCTTCGGTTTCAAATTTATTGTTCCGAATCTCCTGCTCTAGAGCGTCGATAACTTCATTGGTGATAGCCGCTGCCTTACGATAAATAGTTACTTCACTATATAATTTTACAGCCCGTCTCTGTTGTAATATGGAAAAGCTGCCGTCTTCCCTGCAGAGTATGTCATAGTCCGGAAAGGCATCTACATACCGGAGAAAAGAGGGGTAGGATGTGGTCGGCGGGATTTCGATTCGGCTCCCCGGCTGAATATGGAGGATCTCAATAGCTCCCTTAAGTGCCTTGTACGGGTTTCTTTCAAAATCCGTGTAGGGCACAATTTTGATATCGATACCCTCATCATGCTTCACATATTGGTTTGCAACGTTAATATCCCAGGGAACGAGCAAAATGGATGGTTCAGGCCCGGTCGCAAAAAAGGCAAGGGCATCACCGGGATGATTGGTGAAGAACCGGACTGTTGGATCCCGCCGCCCTTCAAAGTCTTCAGCAACTAAAAGGGCAACGCCGTTTTCTGTTAAATAACTGGATATTTTGTTAAAACTATCGTAATCAATCATAGCTTATTGTACAGTTGTCATTGCTTGCTTGCAAGCTCTTACTATGGTCTCAATGTCTTCGTCGCTGATCCAATAGTGGGTCACAAAACGGAAGTTTCCCTGTTCAGGCGGATTTGCGAGAATGTTGTGGTTTTTAAGCACATCGATAAACTGACGGCCCTTTTCCTCTGATGCAAGGGCGGGTACAGAAAAGAACACCATGTTGATGTCCAGCCGGTCGGTGGCGACCTGTACGCCCGGTATGACGGCGAGCCCCTGGGCGAGGCGCCGGGCCCGGCGGTGGTCCTCTTTGAGCCGGCCTGTCATGGTGGTAAGGGCCAGGATGCCCGCCGCGGAAAGTATGCCCGCCTGACGCATGCCCCCGCCCATGATTTTCCGGTTCCGCCGGGCCCGGTCTATAAATTCCTTTGGACCTGCGAGCATGGAACCTACTGGTGCGCAGAGCCCCTTGGATAGACAAAACATCACCGAGTCTGTATAGGCAGCGATATTTTTTGCATCAACTTCAAGGGCCGTTGCAGCGTTAAAGAGGCGGGCTCCATCAAGATGTACCGGTATTTTATGCTTCTGGGCAATTGCATAGACCGCTTCCATGTGTTCCAAGGGTACCACGGTGCCGGCAGAATGGGCGTTTTCCATGCAGATCAACGAGGTCGCTGGATAGTGAATATCGGTGCCCCGGATACGTTTTTCTATATCCTCAGGAGCAAGCATCCCCGTGGGGGCCGGGAGCGGCCTCGTTTGAACGCCCGCAATGACTGAGGCTGCCCCTGCTTCGTGCTGGATAATGTGGCAGTCTTCGCTAAGTAGCACTTCACTTCCCCGTTTGCACCAGGTAAAGAGGGCAAGCTGATTACCGAAGGTTCCAGAGGGGACAAAGAGGGCTGCTTCCTTGCCGACCATGGAAGCAGCTAGGCCTTCGAGCTCATTCACTGTTGGGTCATCCCCATATACATCATCCCCAACTTCCGCATTCGCCATAGCCTGCCGCATTTCGGGTGTGGGTTTTGTTACCGTATCGCTCCGTACATCAATCATGGCCTACCGCCTTTTTGTTCAATCAATTCTAAATAGAGGTCTTCAAATTGGCTTGATATGGTGCTCCAATCGTACATTTTGAATACATTTTCTTGTCCCTGACGTGCCCGGGCGAGTCGTTCTTCTCTGTGTTGGAATGCATACTGAATTTGGTTTGCAAGGGCTTCGGGATTTTTAGGCGGTACGAGCCAACCGCCTCCGGTTTTTTGAATTACTTCGTTGACCCCGGGCATATCCGAGACAATCAGAGGAACACCCATGGCGAGGGCTTCCAACTGTACAATGCCAAAGGCTTCGAGTCGTACAAAGGAAGGCAGAATGAAAAGACTGGAAGAACTGTAATATTCAAACAGTTCATCATCTTCCACTTGACCAGCAAATGTAACCATTTCTTCGAGTTTATGATTAGAAACGAAAAGTTTGAGGCTGAGTAATTCTTCACCTGAGCCGACGATGGTTAGATGGGCTTGTTGGCCCCGTGTTTTAAGAATATCCATAGCCTGGAGTAAAAACCAAAGGCCCTTGGTCGCCACTAAACGTCCGACAAAAAGTATTTCGAACTCTTTTCGCACACAACCCCGATCTTCGCATTGTTTTAATTTTTCTTTATATACAGATGTATGGATACCAATAGGAATGACCTTGTAAGAGAATTCTTTAAGAGTTTCTGATGTTTCTGCATAGGTTTTTGTTGTTGCAACTATCTTATCAATTTTCTTTAAATGAAGTCTTGTTGATTTATAAAAATAGCGATCTAAAAGCTGTTTCGGCTCATTTGGAATCTCAATAGCCCCTAAACGATCTGGGATTTCGATATCACAGTGATAGGTAAGTACTTGAGGAATATGACGCATTTTTGCCGCATGATTTAAAAAATAAAATGGCGGAGCATGTGAATGGATGATATCCATAGATCTGAGTAGTCCCCTCGGCTGTGGTGCAAGTAATGGTGAATAGGTAGGGCCCCATACTGCAGGGATACGAACTACCTGGACCATGCTTTCTGGATCTTGCTGAACCGGACCTGGAAAATGAGAAAAGATGGTAACCCGGTGGCCCCGTTCAGCAAGGGCATATGAAAGATCGTGAACATACCGTTCAGTTCCGCCTTTGTGGGGAAAATAAAAAGAAGAAAGCATTGCAATTTGGAGTTTTTTCATATAGAGGGATCTCCTTTGGAGCTCATTTTTAGACGCTGGTAATCAATTTTTTCTGGTTTTTGTCGTGAATGTATGAATGTACAAAGAAAATGCCGAGGCCAAAGAGAATATGCAGGTAATAGGTAGCAAAACGCCAGAGGACAATGGCTACGGTGGTGGCTGCCGGGGCGTTATTCATACCGGAAAATATCCAAATATAGGAGCCTTCGATGCTGCCGCTTCCACCGGGGGTCGGTATGTAATAAATAACTAAATTGATGATTACAAAGGTTGCCATGACATGAAAAAACGTGGATTCGATCGGTGTAAGCCGCCAGAGAACATAATAAACAGAAAAGGCCTGTAAGGTGAGGTTGAATAGACCAAGAAGCAAATCTGCTATCATGATGATGGTTTTTTCTGCCCATAGAAAGCCGACTTCTTCTTTCAGTGAAGTTGCCCAGTTATGGAACACCTCTGCCCAGTCTTCCTTTTTGAGCTTTTTTCCAAGCCAATGGCCGAACCGTGTTTTCTGAAACTTGAGTACAAAGCGGCTGATGGTGTCTGGTTTTATCAGGGTGAAGAGAAAAAACAAGCTCATGGCGAGGGATACAATAAAACCAATATACATGGGCTCCCGGCCGATTTTCATGGAGTTTGCAAGACCAACAGCGGTTGGAATGCTGATCATAAAAATAAAAAAGGCGGTAAACATGAACTCCACATGGCGGGAAAGTACAATATTGGTAGCTTTTTTACTATCAATTCCAATGGATGTCAGGTGCAGAATTTGGAAGGGCTGTCCGCCTGACGAAAAGGGTGTGAGGTTGGAAAAGAGACTTACATTAACGCTGTTATAAAAGGCTTCCCAGAGGGGGATGCGAATGTTGAATTGCCATAGCACCATAATCAATCTGATTGAATCAACTACATAAATAATAAAATAACAGACAAAGGGGACGAGAACGATGCTGTAGTCTACTTTTTTTATTGCACCGACAATGTCATTAAAATCCATTAAAAAGGCAATACCTAAATTGGCAAGGAATCCAATCAGAACAGCCAAGAACATGGATCTGATTAGTTTTTTTCGTTCCGCATTCATGATATGATTGCTATAGTACACCATAGTACGGCGTATTTCAATTCAACGAATAAGGAGGCCAAGATGATTATTCATCGTCATGAAATGAAGGTAGAACTTAAGGAACGGATGCGTGACGGAGAAGGTACGACCACTCTTGTGCATCTAGTAGATGGCTCCACTATGAAAAACGCGCGCCTGCTTTCGGAAGTGACCCTGCCCCCGGGAGCTTCAATTGGTGAGCACCGGCATGATTCGGAGACTGAATATTATATTATTTTGGAAGGAAATGGCCTTGTGAAGGATAACGGGGTTGATAAGCCGGTGAAAGCAGGCGATGTGGTGGTTACCGGTGATGGTGCAAGCCACAGTATTAAAAATACCGGGGCGGAACCGCTGAAACTGATTGCAGTTATCATTACCTACTAAGTAATCGCTGAAGCCCGATCTATGGGCTAAAAAAAAGACCGGACAGCGGTCGCCGCCCGGTCTGTTCATCATTTAAGGCTCATTTTACAACTATGTTTACCAGTTTGTCCGGCACGGAAAAAACTTTAGCAATAGTTACCCCTTCGAGCCATTTCTTGACCCCCGGTAAGGCCAGAGCTGTTTGTTCGAGCTCTGCCTTTGCAGTTCCAACGGGTGCGGTAAATTTGTCGCGGATTTTTCCGTTTACCTGTACCACGATGGTTACTTCGTTATCCGCCGCAAGACTTGCATCATAGCGGGGCCACGGGCTTTTAGAAACCGATTCTTTATGCCCCAGTTTTTCCCAAAGTTCCTCTGCCAGGTGCGGTGCATAGGGCCCCACAAGTTGGACCAGGGGTTCCCAGAAAGTTCGGGGGAGTTTTTCCAGTTTTGCAAGCTCCGATGAATAGACCATCATGGCGCTGATGGCGGTGTTAAAATTCAAGGTTGCGGTGTCATCGGTTACCTTTTTAATGGTCTTGTGGAGGAGCCGCATAATATCCTGGGTCTGCGTGTTATCCAGTCCTGCTTCGGCAGGAGTTTCGACCAGGGGCCTTTCGCCCAGTGCCCAGAGCCGCTCGAGGAAACGGGAAACACCGACGAGACCTGCGGTAGCCCAGGGTTTGCTTACTTCCAGGGGGCCCATAAACATTTCATAGACCCGCATAGAGTCCGCACCGTACTCCTTGATAATATCGTCGGGATTGATGACATTGCCCCGGCTCTTACTCATCTTTTGGCCGTCTTCGCCGAGTATCATTCCCTGGTTCACCAGGCGCTGGAAGGGTTCTTTAGTGTTCACCAGGCCGAGGTCATAGAGTACCTTGTGCCAGAAGCGGCTGTACAGGAGGTGCAATACCGCATGCTCCGTACCACCCACATAGAGGTCTACGGGCATCCAGTATTCTATCGCCTTTTGGGAAGCAAATTCTTTATCATTGTGTGGGTCAAGGTAGCGGAGGTAATACCAACAGGAGCCAGCCCATTGGGGCATGGTGTTGGTTTCTCGTTTTGCCTTGCCGCCGCATTTGGGGCATATGGTGTTGACCCATTCACTAATACTTGCCAGGGGTGATTCGCCCGTACCGGTCGGAGCATAGGACTGGACATCCGGTAGCTTCAGCGGGAGCTGGTCCTCCGGAAGCGGCACGATGCCGCAGGATTCGCAGTGAACAATAGGAATGGGCTCTCCCCAATACCGCTGGCGGCTGAAGATCCAGTCCCGCAGCTTATAGTTGACTGCCCGTTTGCCAATGCCCTTTTCTTCAAGCCAGGCTACGATCTTCTTTTTGAACTCTGAAGTTGGGGTGCCGTCGAAGGGTCCCGAATTAACAGCCCAGCCGTCTGCAGTGGTACAGGCTTCGGGTGCTTTGGAATAATCCTTTCCTGCTGATGGCGGTTCAGAAGCTACTACCTGTATAATAGGGAGGTTAAAGGCCTTGGCAAAATCCCAGTCCCGTTCGTCATGGGCAGGAACAGCCATAATGGCTCCGGTTCCGTAGGATATAAGAACATAGTCAGCGATCCAGATGGGAATTTTGCGTCCGTTTACCGGATTTATCGCATAGGCTCCAGAGAAGACGCCGGTTTTTTCCTTTGCAAGATCGGTCCGTTCAAGGTCGCTCTTTTTGGCCGCCGCATCGATATAGGCTGTCACCGCGCTTTTCTGCTCAGGGGTGGTGATTTTTTCAACCAGCGGGTGTTCCGGGGCGAGCACCATATAGGTTGCTCCAAAAAGGGTGTCAGGACGGGTAGTATAAATCTCAAGCTCCGCATCGTGTCCATCAATTTTAAACAGAACATTGGCCCCTTCTGACTTGCCGATCCAGTTGCGCTGCATGAGTTTAACCGGCTCAGGCCAGTCAAGCAGATCCAGGTCTTCAAGGAGCCGCTCCGCATAGGCGGTAATTTTCAGAATCCATTGGCGAATCCGTTTCCGCGTTACCTTGGTTCCGCAGCGGTCGCAGGCGCCGTCCTTTACCTCTTCATTTGCAAGGCCGGTTTTACAGGAGGGGCACCAGTTGATGGGGGTTTCCGCTTCGTAGGCAAGTCCCTTTTCAAAGAGCTTAAGGAAGATCCACTGGGTCCATTTATAATAGTCGGCTTCGCAGGTGGAGACTTCCCGGTCCCAGTCATAGGAAAAGCCCAGGGCTTTTATTTGGGTGCGGAATTTATCGATATTTGCCCTTGTTGTAGTGGCCGGGTGGGTGCCGGTCTTAATGGCGTAATTTTCTGCCGGGAGCCCGAAGGCGTCAAAGCCCATGGGATGGAGAACGTTGTAGCCGTTCATCCTGAGATATCGGCAGTAAATGTCTGTTGCGGTATATCCCTCAGGATGGCCTACATGAAGGCCCTGGGCTGAAGGGTAGGGAAACATATCGAGTACATATTGTCGTTTTTCTTTTGGAAAAGCGGGGGCTTCTACAGCCTTAAAGGTTTTGTGTTCTTCCCAATAGCGCTGCCATTTTGGTTCAATCTTATCAAAGGGGTATCTGGCCATGGAATGGAGCTCCTTATTATTTCGCAGATTCGCTCATATCGCGTCTGCCATAATAATAACTCATGATAAATTGGGCAAGAGAAGGGGGGCTGTTTCAAAACGTGGATATTTACCTCTGAAATCTTTAAAATAGCTCCCCTGAAATTGGCTTACTTAATTTAAAAGACCCTGCTCCAGGGCTTGTACTTGTGCCAGATTTTGGTCTCCTACCGTTTTAATATGGGTGATGATTTCATCAAATTCTTTATAGGCTTCTGTAATAGCTTTTAGTTTTGCGGTTATCTCGGTGAGCAGGGTGAAAACTTGTTCCAGATGGGCCATGTTTTCTGATACTTCTCCGCTAATTTCCTTTATGTGATCGTTTGAGGTGCTCATTACTTCGCTGATTTTACCGCTGGCGGTAAGCATTTCCTGGGCTCCCAGGGCCATTTCAGAAAGACCTTGGAGTATTTCTTCGATAGCTTTAAAAACATCTTCTATTTCTTTAACGAGACCGGTGCGATTGTTAAGGTAGTCTTTTATGTAGGTAGCCGTGTCGGATACGACTTTAGTATTTTCTTTAAGTACCCCGATCATCGTTTCAGTTTGGCTGCGAGCTTCCGCAGAGAGCTTTCGTATTTCTTGAGCAATGACCGCAAACCCCTTGCCTGCACTTCCTGCATGGGCTGCTTCTATTGATGCATTCATGGCTAAAAGGTTAGTCGTATCGGCAATGGTCGTAATACCCTGGGCTGTTTGTAAAGATTTGGTTGAACTTGTGACAACCGCATCGAAACTCTTAAAAAGCTGGGACAGTTCTACGCTCTGGGCCGCAATCTTATTGAGAATAGCATTCATACTTTCGTGTTTTGCCTGAGCCCTGCTTGAAATAGACTGGATAGTCGTTCCTATTTGGGTTATTGCGGAACTTGTTTCCTGCAGAAATACGTTGTGTTCATTGGTAGCATCCCGGAGTCCCGCTATATGGCTAGCCATATCGCGGTTTGAAGCAAGACTTGAATTAGTTCGGTCCTGTAAAATA
>JAIWNU010000067.1 GCA_020216655.1 Treponema sp.
CTTATTTCCCGGTTTGCCTGTTCCAGAGATTCTTTAACTTGCTTATTTAAAAATTGGGATCGGTTTGCAGTCTGAACAAGGTTCTGGCCTAGATTAAAGGTTTTCCGAGTGTTTTCCAGCAGCTTGTTGAGCCGTTCAAGCTGTTTTTTGCTCTCCTCCACACTTTTATTGGATATTGAGATGATTGAACGATAAAAACCTTCAATAAAAAGTATAAATATATTTACTGGTATTAATGTGAGAACAAGCAAGATAAACAGTGAAAAGAGTTGTTTTGAAAATCCCCCTGCCGCAGGGACGATGTATAAAAGGGTGACGAGTATAAAGCTCGTGGTATTTCCAATCATGTACAGTATGATCTGTCGTTTGGAGAGGGACATGATGAGATTTACTATCGTTGCTGCCAATGTATACGCTACCATGCGGTAAATACTGATTCCACCTTCTGCGGGGAGCAGAAGACCGACCCAGGTTGGATTCAACCACAGCCCAACAGAAGAAAGATAAGCCGCTAGAGTATGTTTGCCTCTTCCAAGTATGATGATAGAAACAATGAATGTTAAAGAAGTAAAAATCACTGAAAGGAGGAATAATAAGCTGTTTTGGGGGGTTTCGGCAAATCGAACAATGGCACCGGTATTGAAATATAAAAACAATACAATGTTTCCATAAAACAAAATCGGAAGCTGCTTCTGAAGTCCTATGGGTAGCGAATTAAGATAATTTTCTTTTAATACCAGATTAACGAGCTTTTTTTTCAAAATAAAGCCTCCGTATATGGAGGCTAGTATATATTAAAATCTCCAAAATGTATAGTTTTTAGGCTCCTTGTTCCAATACATGCCGTATTTGATCTTTCAGTTTGATGAGCTGTTCTTCCTTTCGTAAACTTACCGATTCTATAACAAGCCGCTCGGAATCTCTAAGGTATAGGATTAAATTGCTGTATTGTTTAGGCCGGAACAGTTTGCCTATCCCGTGCTGCGGTATGCTTTCTTTGTCATCTCTCTGAGTTTGCTGTATAGAGCCCTTTGTTGCCCGTTCCACCGAAATTTCATCAACCTGATCAAAGGGAATTTCTAATGTTTTTGCCAGGAATAAAAGACCGAAGCGAAAGCTGACTGTTTTGCGTATTGGATTAAAGATCCATCGCTCTTCATAAAAGATGCCAAAGATAAGCAAAATGAGGATTACAAGGCCAGGGACTCCAAAACCTGCTGGTGAACCTTCGTGGACAGGAATGAGCAAGGAGAACAGAACCACGCTGCCAATACAGAGTAATACGAGCCTAATCCATAGGGGTACATGGAGTATTAGAATGCCCTTTTCTTTGGTGGTGCTTTTCAGCAAAAACTCCATAATCTACGCCTCCAGATACTTTTTGAGTTCAAATATGCTGTTGATCCGTTCATGAGGATAGTCCTGGTGCAGGTTTTCCTCGTCTAGCAGGATGCCCTGGCCGCCGATATCCAGATATCCTTGTACATAGGAGGGGTAATCATCGACAAAGAGGACCTCTTGAGGGCTTTTCCCAAGGGTTTTTAAAACCCGAAAGAAGACTTCCTTTTGGGGTTTCCCTTGCAGGCCATTCCAGCGGATATCGAAAATATGGGTAAAGATACCCTGTAGTTCTAGCTTGTTGATGATTCGTTCTGCATGTTCCATGGGCGAATTGGTAAGAATAGCCTTAGGCTGTTTTAGGCTGAGTAAAAAGTCCCGTACTTTTGGATCCGGATACAAACCCTCTTCTTCTCCTGCGGGATGTATAGCCCGGTAATAAGTATCGACATCGGTAAGGCCCTCTTCTGCCATGAGCCATTCCAGGGTGGTGCCATAGAAAGCGATACGGGCCTGTCGTCTCTGGACTGCTTCTGCTTCTGAAATCCCAAGATACTGGGCCGTGAACTTTCTGATCCGCTCGCCCACCGCTTTTTCGAGGCCGAAGCTGCTGGAATAAAGGGTGTTGTCGAGGTCAAAGAGTAAATAAGAAACCATAGTGTTATAGTATCAAATTACAACAGCAATGATAATCGGTTATATCAGAGGAATTTGGTTCATCAATCCAAATTTTGGCGGGCCCTGTTTCTATCGATTCCTGCGATTATGTCGTTTATTTGTTCCGCAAGCTTACGCATTTCGGCTACGACGATTTTAAAAGACCGGCCTTTGTCGCCCAGCTTTGCTGCCTGAATGGAACCGTTCAGAGAAAGGACTTTCATGCGCTCCGCAATATCGATGATCTGATTTTCCATGTCCCGAACAATTTGCCGTTCCCGTTCGGTATCGATTTCTCGCTGTATCTCTTCTTTGACGGCAATTTCTGCCATTTTTTGCAGGGGTTTAACAATTTGGGGGTCTCCGGCGATTCCGATGACCGCGATCCGCTGCCCGTTGAGTCTAATGACACCATTGTAGCCCGGTCTTGTTCCTTTCATGGTGGCTGCCATTTCTGGGGTAATGGCAATCTCGTCTACCTCGCCGTTCATGATCCGTTTGCCACCCTCATGGACGGTGCCGATTCGATTGGGGTCATAGGAAGCGATAATGATGCCATTCTGATCTATAACATTGGCATCCGCGCCTGAAACAGCCTTTATATCTGATACAATCTTGCGAGCCAGTTCTGCTTTGATTGTGTATGCGCTTTTCAAGGTCTATTCTCCAATAGAATAAAGTATGAAGGGTGTTCGGTATTTCGTCAATGTGAGGGGCCCGGGGGTAGACCGAAGTCCTATGGCCGTGACTGCGGTCTACCCCCGCGATTAGAACCGGATGCTGCCTTTAATCATGGGGCCGTAATGAACCAGGTAAACCGAAGGAGAGGCATCTACATAACCGCTTTCTACTGGTCCTTTGGGTGTAATGCAGGTGAGTGTTTGGCCGCCAATGTTGTAACCGATACCAATACCCACATGGAAGCGTTTTATATGCTGCACAAACTGAATCCCTAGGGTGAGGTTGTAATCTACCATCATGGCAATCTGGGTAGCGCTCCAAAGGGTGCGATTCCCGTTTGCTGCTTCTACAATAGCTTTTACCTGGTCGCTGATTTCCGATGTGCCTACACCAAAACGATCCTGGGTCCAGGCCCAGAAAGAAAAGCCCTGGAAGGAGCCGAAAATACCCTTTTGGAATAGAGCATCATGAAGGGTATCGAAACCAAAAAGGAAGGAATAAATGGAAAATTTCATGTCCGGCTGATAAAAGGACACCACCGGGGCCCACCATACAGAATCCAAAGAATCATCCCATACAAGACAGTTGATCTGCACAGGGAGGGCGTATGAGCTGTAACCAATTCCGAAATACAACCCCTTGGGAGAGCTATACAATAAGTCAACATTAAGCAGCTGGTTATCAAAATCTACAGAATCGGGCAAACCTACTATTGTTTCCCCAAGCCATTCAGCGGTACCTTTAAGACTGGAATATTCTATACGGGCTTCAAATACATCAATATTGAGAAATCCCATGAAATGGTTAATGTGACCGATGATGTTGTTGTCGGTTTTAAGGGTGGCGCCCAGACCTAGGTTCAGTTTTTTGAAAAAGAGGCCTCCTTCATAAATACTACTCAGGGTCTGCTCCATGCTGATCTTGAACTTGTTAACCCGGGGTGTATCGTATCCAAAAAATTCGTCGGTAAGGGCATCCCAGTCGCCTGAGGCCCAGTTGTTCCAGGGGAGGATGGCAATACTGCCAAAACTAGAAAAATAATCAACCAGTTTATTGGCAGCCTCTTGTTGAATGGTGTTTTGCGCAGATGCTGGAAGGATTGAAATGCCAAACAATAGAAAAAGAAAACTGAGCCGGTTGCATCGATTGATATCCATTTATGAGCGACCCCCTTTATTAAATAAAGTATAGTGGCCGTCAGGGAAACTTCAAGATCGGTATGCCTGGTTCAGAAACGAAGCAACCCAGGCAAGGGGAGCATTCCAGTTGATAGCAACCTCGTTTGTTGCATAGGAACCGATGTCATCAACATAGCGGTAGGGGATGGGCTGCACTGCAAGTTTAAGGGCTTCCGCTACCGGGTCCTGTATTTGGGCATTGGGTCCTCCGCAGAGGGCTCCGGACGGGGGTGGCGGATAGCCCGCTGCCGGATCGTTTGCCCATACGCGATGGTGGGGATGGCTAAGCGAATCGGTGCCGTAGCCGGACACAAAGCTTTTGCACAGTCCGTTATAGCCCAATATATAATCCATGGTTCTGCTGACTGCAGCGAGGTGCCGCGGGTCGCCAGAGATATCGTAAGCCAGGGCCATAATGATAGCGTTATTCAAGGCCACTGAGTTGGATCCCCATACAAAACCGGAGGCATCCATGGGGATACCAAAACCGCTAGAAGCTTGGATTGCTTCGTAGTGGGCAGCGGTCTGTACGATCTGGTTCCGGATATGGTCCCGCTCCGAGGCGGACAGAGCTGTATTAATAGTCGCCAGGGTTATGCTTCCGAGGGCTGCCGTATCTGCCCAGCTCATAGAAGCAGCCCTGTTGTTATGAAGACCAGGGAAAGATACAAAATAGTTTGATGAACGGATGAACTGTTCATATTCTTCCTTCCCTGTGGTTGCATAGAGCTCACAGGCGGCCCAGTACCATTCGTCCTGGATTTCGGTGTCGTCATAGTTGCCGCCCCCCTCTCCGGGAACATTACCCGCGATCAGGACCGGATGTGACCCTGCGGCCTTCCATGCCCGTTCTGCAGCGGTAAGACAGCGCTCTGCAAATGAACGGTCGTAGGGCGACCAGAGTCTAGCAGCCTGGGCTGCGCAGGCGGCCAGGTTAAGGGTTGCGGCTGTGGTCGGCTCGTAGACATAGCGTCCCCAGGCTGCACCATCCTGCATGTCATTGTTGTTATCCATATAAGTAGGAAGTGTTGCCGGTACTCCAGACCATTTCCGGTCATGGAGCTTATGGAAAACCATGCCGCTCAAGGCGTTGCTTTCAGGGATCTGCATGCGAAGCATGAATTCCAGTTCCCAGCGAGTTTCGTCCAGTATGTCAGGGATACCGTTACTGTTTTCCGGGATCGGCAGGTCGCCGTCAGAAAAGGTCTGGGGAGAGCGTTCAAAGGCGTTTTGGAGGGTCCATACCGAAATGCCTCCGTTGACCACATACTTGCCAAAGTCCCCCGCATCGTACCAGCCGCCAGAGCCATTAACCTTAAAGGGAAAGCTGTCCCATCTTTTGCCCTGCGCGTCCGTACCTGCAAAGGCGCGGATATCCGCGTCGCTTACATGACCCGCAGGCCGTGTCCAGGTTTTCCCTGCGTATGTTTCGGCCAGTTCAATGCCGCTCCGCATGAGGTAAAAGAAATGGAGGGCGTCATGGGTGAGGGCTGCATAAATCTTTGCATCAATTTTAAAGGAATCGCTTTCCTTCTCGCCGATACGAATCCGATATGTTCCCGGTCTTGTAAATAAGCTGAAATCTGCCTGGTGCAGCCTGCTGCCGCTCAAGGGATCGATGAAGGCCGGGATCGTCTTCCCGCTTGCCTGTACGGTTCCGGTCATCACGTCCGAAAGTGTCCATGCGAAGGGACCCGGATCATCTGCTGTAAGAGCTGCATATTTGGGGGCTGCTGCGGGGTATCCGTACTGATTGTAACTGAGGCTGACGCTTGTATTCATAGTGAAATCCTTTTTAAGATTAATGCATAAATGGTCGCATCGTTTCAGATGTTTCAGTGTATCATATGATTGAAATTTTTCAATTAAAAAAATGAACTGGTCTTTTGTGCGGATCTTGTGAAAGCTGTTTCTCTGGGCTAAGCTTCTGGCAAGGAGCTGCTATGGCGGTAGAACGACCAGATCTGGGGCTTCCTCCGGGAAGCCTTGTCTATGTGGGGGATCGGAAACCTACTGAAACCAGTCTTTCTGTCATTGGGTATGATCCTATCGGTTCATGGATAAAAACAGCCGACACGGTGGAAGAACTTTTATCCTACCGAAACGAAGCGGGCATTACCTGGATTAACGTAAATGGCCTTAATGATATGGATTCTCTTTCCAAACTGGCGAAAACCTATTGCCTCCATAACCTTACCTTGGAAGATATTCTCAACACCGAACACCGGCCCAAGGTAGAAGAATTTGAGGATTATCTCTTTATTATCGCCAAGGCTATTACCTGGAACGAAGAGAAGGGGCCTGAATACGAACAAATTTCCATCGTTCTCACTAAAAATACGGTGATTACCTTTCAGGAACATCCGGGGGACTGTTTTGATACTATCCGCAAGAGAATAGAGGTTAACGCAGGGCGGATTCGCAAAATGGGGAGCGATTACCTGGCCTACGCACTCCTGGATTCCATGGTAGACGATTATTTTAAGACCCTGGACCAGCTGGGACAGCGGCTCGAAGATTTTGAGAACCAGGCGGTGGATGAAACGGGCAGGCATTTTTTAAAACAGCTCCAGCAGGTAAAGCAGCAGGTACTGGCCCTGCGGCGGGTCATTTGGCCATTGCGGGAAAGCATTGCTACCTTGCAGCGGCTAGAGACAGAGCTGATTTCAGAAGAACTCCATCCCTTCCTCAAGGACCTGTATGATAACATCCTGCAAAGCGCCGAAACAATTGAAGGTTACCGGGAATTGATAGTGAGCATTATGGAAGTGAACCTCTCATCGGTATCAAACAAGATGAACGAGGTTATGAAGGTCCTGACTATTATATCAACCATATTTATCCCTCTGACCTTTGTTGTCGGTGTTTACGGCATGAATTTTAAATTTATGCCCGAACTGGAACACCCGCTTGGCTATCCGATTACCTGGTCTGTCATGATCCTCATCGCCCTGGGGATGGTGGCCTTCTTTAAACGCCGGCACTGGTTGTGATATACTCCTTTTCATGAATACATGGATTGAATGGTTTGGTACCTTTGCCTCAGTAGTGGTTGCCGTCAGCTTGACCCTTAAAAATATCAAGCGGCTTCGGATTGTAAACCTCATAGGTTCTTTGGCTTTTGCAATTTACGGCTTTCTTATTTCCACATGGCCCGTGTTCGGCCTCAATGCGTTCATCGTGCTGGTGAACAGTTACTATTTATATGTCATGGCCCGGGATGCAAAACGGCCAGAGACCTTTGAAATTCTTTATGTTAACCTGGTGCATGACGAATATGCCCAGCGTTTCTTGCAGTTCTATGGACCAGATATCAGGAAATTTTTCCCCTCCTTTCCGCTCACCGGCCAAAACGATTACCTGGCGAGCCTGGAAGCCTGCTTTATTTTGCGGCAGACCGTACCGGTATCCCTTGTTGTGTACCGCCGGGATGCAAATGGCGATCTATCCATATTGATGGATTATGCGATCCCCGCATACCGGGACCTTAAGAATGCAAAATTCTTCCTGGAAACTGCTATCAGTAATATTGCCCGTACCGCCAAGGTGGTGCATGCTCAGGCGGAAGTCCCGGTCCATGAGGCTTATCTTAAAAAGATCGGTTTTACCAAGGTTGGTACCTCCGGGGCGGTCCAACTGTATCAGAAAAACCTCGGTTAATTGGTAAAAAGGCTGCGCTGTGGCGATACTGCTTTCTACGGTTGCTGAGGACATTGAACGGGCTGCCAGAGCTATTCGGGAAGGCAAACTGGTAGCCTTTCCTACTGAGACGGTTTATGGTCTTGGAGGCCAGGCGACCAATACCGCTGCCCTGGCTCGGATTTTCGAGGCAAAACGGCGGCCCTCCTTTGACCCACTTATCGTGCATATCGCCGAAAAAGAAAAGCTTTCTGAAGTAGCAGCCCTGTCCCTGCTCAGTGAGGAACGCCGTAATCTGGTACAGCGCCTGGCTGAAAACCTGTGGCCCGGGCCCCTGACCCTGATTCTGCCAAAACAAAACAGCATCCCCGATCTAGCTACGAGCGGTCTCGCTACCGTTGCGGTCCGTCTCCCGGCTCACCCCGTAGCCCGGGACCTGATCCGCCGCGCGGGGGTTCCGGTGGCCGCGCCGAGCGCCAACCCCTTCGGTTACCTGAGCCCAACCAAGGCAGAGCATGTGCTCAAGCAGCTTGGGGACCGGGTCGATTTTATTATCGATGGGGGTAAATGCGAGGTAGGCGTAGAGTCCACCGTGCTGGACCTGAGCGGCGATACCATCACCATCATGCGCCCCGGCGGTCTATCCCGTGAACGGATAGAATCACTTATTGGTCCGGTAAGCCATATTGATAGAACCACAAGCCATCCCACTGCTCCGGGGCAGCTTCCGAGCCACTATGCCCCCCGGGCAGCCCTGAGCCTGTACCCGCTCGGAGCAATTCCGGTAGCTATTACCGAATTGCCGCAGCAACAGCTGGCCTGTCTCTTTTTTGATGAAAAAAGCCGCAGCCGATGGCTGGCTGACTTTAGTCGAGCTTTCCCCGCTAAGGATGCGCCGCTAACGCGGGTGCTTACTCCTACGTCATCGCTCTTAGAGGCTGCAGCTAACCTCTTTGATATACTGCACGAACTGGATGCCCTCGGTGTGGATCAAATCCTTGCAGAACGGGTTCCTGACCGGGACCTGGGGCCAGCTATTAACGATCGGCTCTACAAGGCCCGGGGCGAGGCAAAAGAAAGCCGCTAGTCGGTGCTAATATAGTCAGAAAATTCATCATCCACCGATATTAAAAGATCTCCTGTTTCTTCGTCGCCCAAACGGGCAACAGCCCCTAAAGTTCGGGGCCGGCCCGTATCAAGATCCAGTTTTCCCCGCCGCCAGGTGGTTTCGTAAAAGAGGAGCTTTTTTGTTTCGGGGATTCCCATTTGGATAAGCCGTTCTGCTCCGGCTCGGATCAGGGCTGCTTTTTTGCGGCAGTCCTCAGGGCTGCCTAATTCCCATACACCCAGTTGGATAGAATTCGCTGGATTCTGCACATCCCCGAAAAACTCGCCACGCAGGCACCGGTCCCGGCTGCCACCTAAATAGGGTACAAAGTCTGCGTGTTCTGCAAGTTTCCGGTCCGTGGCACCGAAATTGCCTGTGGCAGGGTCCAGGGTAAAAATGACGGTTCGCTCTACCGCCTGGCCGTAGGCCTTAAACATAATGCCCTTTAATTCGCCGTTTCGGTTCAGGGTTTGCGAAATAGAATCTTCACGTTTTAAGATACGGACCGCTTCCAAAAGCCAAAGCCTGAGTTCTGCCGTATCAGTCTTGTAGTTTTCCAGGTCTTCCCGGAATGCTGCAAGCGATATGGACTCATAACGGCAGGAAAGGAAGGAGCGGTAGATATCCCGCACATTATTTTTACGGGCGAATTGCAGGATGAGGTCCCAAATTAAAATTTCGAGCTTTTTGCACCGCCAAACATAGGCAGCAATTTCTGCCTTATCGGCGTTTACCTTCGGTGCATCCGATGCGCTCATGGCCTTGAATTCGGCAAGCCTCGTTTCCAGAGCCCGTAGCTCGCTTTCTTCCCGCTGCTCTGCTTTAGGGAGCCTGATTATCCACCGGGTTCCCTGTCCCGGCTCGCTGTGAACTGAAATGTTTTCAGTGCCAAAGGCGGCGTAAATTTGCCGTGTCCCCTGGCCTTCTCCCATGTTTGCCTTAGTGGTAATTCCCACAAACTGGGGCCGCCCGTCGGGGCCAACCTGCAGTTTATTTTTATCAATACCAATACCATTGTCTTCTACCGTAAGGAGTATCCAGGGGCTTACATCCTGCAGGGAAATAGAAAGGAGCCCCGGCCGGTCCGCGGCCTTAATGGCGTCCAGGGCGTTAGAAACCAGGTTCACGATAGCCCGGGCCGCTTCCAGGTAGTGGGCCCGTGCTTCCCCCACATTGGGCGCAAAGCGGAGTACCAGTTCGCAGTTTACCGGTGAATGTTCCACCATGGGAATGATACGGTCAATAATGAGTTCTTTAAGATTGATGGTTCTGAATCGCTGCACCGAATCGCGGAAAAGGTTCAGGGTGTTAACCAGGGCTGTTGTTTCCCGGTTTATGTCTTCGATAATACGGGAACAGTTTTCCGCTGTAAGTGCCCCGGCCATATCGGCAATGAGCCTGATTGCCTTTTTTGCATCATGACGGATTTTTCCCAGTTCATCCGCCGTGCCGGAACTGATGCCGATTTTGGGAATCGTTTCGCGAATGCTGCGGGCTTCCCCTTCCAGGCGGATAAAGTTGAGGGCCCGCCAGTTTAAACGTTCCTTTTCGGCAAAACCGCGGCGCTTGTAAAACATCAATATTTCTGCCTGCCGTTCCCAGATATAAAGATCGATGACAGCCTCTTCCGGGGCAATCGATGCAAGGTGTGCCAAAAAGGCCGAGCCAATTCCCTTGCTGCGGCCGAATGGACTGGTTACCTGCTTGTAAATATGGAGCCGTTTTTTCTCCGGGTCGGACCAGACCTCTATAAAGCCAAGAATCTCCCGTTCTTCTTCCCATACGAAGGAGTACTGGTAATCCTTCTCGAGCCGTTCATCCACCGCATAGGGGGTTGGGATGATGAAACTATCGATGTTCAGGCTGGGGTTCCGGCGGATGCGGTCCTCCAGTTCTCGGTTAAAAGGTTTGATATACAGGCTCGTCATGGTTCTACTTTCTGCGCCTTGCTGCAAGCTGTCAAGGTATTTTTTTTAGTTCCTATTGATAGAAACCAGCTTTATTTGATATACCATATCCGCGACGCCGTGCCTGCCCCGCCCGGCGCGACCGCAACGAGGCCACTGGTATGCTCAATGCGATTGCACTGGGGTGAAATGTTCTTTTACAGAGGTAGGATATGCGTCACCTTTCTCTCGATCCCCTGGTGGAACAGGCCGG
>JAIWNU010000237.1 GCA_020216655.1 Treponema sp.
TTATAAGATTTATTTTTGGCGATGCTTGCACAAAAGGCCTTGCCGGCACTGGCGGGGGAGCGGATGGGATGGCAAGCCTTCAATGAAGCTGTTTTCTCTGGCGGTACAACATATCCTGGGGGTCCTGCCGGAAGAAAAAACGGGGGCCCCTTTGTCCCCTTTTTTCTTCTGCCACCCCCCGCGGCAGTTCCGTGCCGCCAGAGAAAACGCAGGATCTTTTTAAGCTGCCTGGATCGGTTATTTGCCTGGAGCAGCAGGGTTTCAGTATTTTAACACAAGAGGAGAAACGACCATGCTGCAAATTGGCGACAAGATGCCTACTTTTGAACTGCCGGATCAGGAGGGAAAACTGGTAAAATCATCGGATTTTGCGGGGAAACCTCTGGTTGTATATTTTTATCCCAAGGATGATACGCCTGGGTGCACCAAAGAAGCCTGTTCCTTCCGGGATTCTTTTAAAGAGTTTACAGATCGGGGAGTTGCGGTTATCGGAATCAGCGCAGATACTGCCCAAGCCCACGGCAAATTTGCATCAAAATATAATCTTCCTTTTATTCTCTTATCAGACCCGGACAAGTCCGTCATCAAAGCTTTTGGGGCCTGGGGAGAAAAAAAGATGTACGGAAAAAGCTACGAGGGAATTATACGGAGCACCTTTGTTATCGATGCGGAAGGGAACGTAAAAAAGGTATTCCCCAAGGTAAAGCCGGAAGACCATGCGCAGGAGGTTCTAAAAGCCTTAGGATAAGCCGATTTTAAATTTGATTTTTATCCGAGCGGTCATTATAATCAATATATGACCGTTCGCAAGTTAACCTTCCGGATCCTGGCAGCCACCTTTTTAAGCATTTACGCATCTATTTTTGCCTATTCGCTGTTGCTTCCCACCATTCTTGTACAGAATTGGGAAAGTATGATTGAGTTTTGGATAAAGATGTTTGTGGTGGTCAATGTCATCGGGCCCCTAGCAACAGCCTTGGTATATGTTATTTACAAACCCGTGGCAAAGGTGCTGCATCTGCGGGAACAGAATCGCGAACCCAGTGCAGCGGAAATAGATAAAGCGGAACGGGCTTTTAAGTCGATAGAAGGTTTTTTATTTTTTATTGGAGCAAGCGCCTATCTTGCGGGGGCACTATTAAATATAGGCCTTGATTTTGTACGCAAGCTCCCCATCGATACCACCTATTGGACGTACCGTATTGTGCTTGCCATAAGCTTCGGAATCATCAATGGAATTGTAACTGCCCGCATGGTCAATTTGGCATGGATAGAAGCAAAGCATCGAATGAACATTACGATTATTGATGATAAACGAAAGCCAACTTCTACCATTGTAAAACTTGGGCTCCCGGTTGTGCTCCTCCTTTTGGTTGTTATCATTTTTGCCAGTGCTGCTATCCTGTACTACTCCTATTGCTGCATCAAGACACCAGAATTGCTTTCCCATTCTGTTATTACCACCCATTTCTTAAAAACCTTTGGATTGTTAGCCCTCATCAGTATCGGTATTTTGATTACCTTATTGGTAGAAAACCAAGCCCATATTCATCATTTGCAGCAGCAGATTACAAGCCTTTCCCAGGGATCGATGGACCTTACCAAACGGGTAAATATAATCAGTTTTGACGATATTGGTTTTATGACTGCGGGTTTTAACCGGATACTTTCCCAGCTTCAGGAAAGTTTTAAGCTGTTCAAGACATCGGAAGCTACGGTATTAGAGACCGGGGAACAAACCCAAAACCTCATTATCAATTCTAAAAGCGAAGCTGAGCATATTTCAGGAATGATTGCGGCTTTAGAGGACAATCAAAAAACCGAGGAAACGGTTATTCATGAACTTGTTTCCAGCTTTGAGACCCTGACGGTCAATATACACAAAACCATGGATAAATCCAGGGAACAAAATGCCTTTATTGAACAGCTTTCCAATACACTTAAAACCATGATTCAGTCCTTCTCGGACATGAGCAGCCGGGCTGTTTCTGCGGCGACCAGTTTCCGTGAATTAACGACTACCATCGCAGAGGGGGAAAAGGGGGTTGGGGAGCTTGTTGCTGCGAACCGATCAATGATTGAGGCGAACTCCAAAATACGGGAAATGACGTCCCGTATCATGAACATCTCAGCCCAATCTAACCTGTTGGCTATGAATGCCGCCATAGAAGCGGCCCATGCAGGAGAAGCAGGGAAAGGCTTTGCAGTGGTGGCCGATGAAGTTCGTAAATTGTCTGCCAGTTCCGCGGTAACAGCCCGGGATATAGATGAATATGTAAAGCAGATTCTGCAAAAAAATCAGATTGTGGAAACCCTGAACGAAAAGACAGCCAAGGTTTTTTCTGGACTCCTGGCAGAATTGGATACCGCGCTGCAAGGCATGGACCACATTGCTCTGGCAGCACAAGAAGAAACGCAGGACACAGAAAGAAGCTTGCAAGAGTTAGACCGGCTGCTTGTTATGACCGAAGAAATGAAACAGGATACCAATGCGATCGAAAATACCTATCAGAAGGTTTCGGATAAATTATCCAACCTTTCGAGTATCCTGGCCAGAATGTCCGAAATTAACATCAACATGATTAAGGGCATGAACACAATTATGAATCTTTTTACGGAGCTCGGCGCTTCGTATAATTCAACCTTTACTGCCATTGAAAGCCTAGATAAGGCCATGGCACCCTATACGGTATAACAAAAAAAGTTATAGCCTTCACGGGAATGCGGCAGCAAGCAAAACTGTTACATTTTAAAAAGATGCGAGGAAGCAAATCCCGATAAGCAGATACACCTTTACGAGATTGAGATCCCCTGTATCCTGCAAAAGGGGGAGCTTGCTGCTATACCACCAGAAAAGACCAATTTGACTGTCGATTCGGAAGGTATATTCAATAAAATCGTTCTTATGGCTCTGGGCGCCAAATAGAAGATAGGCTAATTCCTCAAGTATATTGATGAACACCTTTAAGGCTTGATCGTAAAGGCCAGCTTCCATGGCTTCTACAAAACGGGGAATCCTCATGAGTAATTTTTCTTTATGAGCCTCGTCAGCTTTCTCCACCCATGTTTTATGAATGAGAAGTTCCACATTGTTGCGGAAATGCACGAGGATCCGTTTTATGACCATATTGGTCTGGGTATCGTTCAAAGCCTGGTTAAAATCGTTTTCTATTCCAAGAAGCCGGGCAAATTGCTGTTCGTCCGGGAAGCCTGTAGTTCTCGGGGCTCCCACTCCCGTTGCGGGAAACAATCGTTCAGCTAATTCCCTGTACTCAGTGGGGATCACATCATCAATCGTCATCATCGTGGAGC
This sequence comes from Treponema sp., assembly GCA_020216655.1. Lineage (GTDB taxonomy): Bacteria > Spirochaetota > Spirochaetia > Treponematales > Breznakiellaceae > Gracilinema. The sequence continues at coordinate 3,313 of JAIWNU010000237.1, forward strand.
TCATAGTGGTACCATGCTGCTTAATTGAAAAAGTGTCAATACCTGGCGAGCGATAGGAAGTATGGATCATTTTATGACGACACCCTCAGGAGGGCAGCATACTTTCCGCTAAAACAGCCTGCTAAAACAGCTTGCTCCCCTTGCAGTTGTTTCGCGAGAAGATTAAAATTCCCATAGACCTACAGCTACAGGAGGTTTGTATGAAGTCATCGGATCATCCCAAACGGGAGGAAAAAAAGAAACCCCAGAAAACCTTAAAGGAAAAACGGGAAGAGAAAAAAGCTAAGAAGGAACAGAAATCCCAAGAATAACGTTTTCATTGGGCTAACTGGCAATAAACACCGGTTAGCTGAGCCAATTTCAAAAGTCTGTTACTTTTGAAAT
>JAIWNU010000068.1 GCA_020216655.1 Treponema sp.
TTAACCCTTATGCCTGAAAAGGGCAGTTTAGAAAAATTGTTCATTTTTTTTGGCTTTACCATAGGGGTAGGGGTACTGATCAATTCTGTTGGGCTTATCATCAATATAATAAACCAGATTTCTATGAAGCATTACGAAAAGGCATTTTTTGGGAAGACTGGTCTGGCGGGGGCTTTCCTCTTTTGGTATGCCCTCTTTATTGCGGTTAAAATGCTTCTTGGAAACCCCTTGGTTTGGTTGGATTTCATTGCCCTTGCAGTACCTGCCTTAATGATTTTTTGGGGGCCCGTCTTATTCCGGCTTCTTACAAAACAGAAACCGGCGATGGAACATGGTTTCCTTGTGTTTTTTATGGAGGGTTTTGTTGAAATCCTCGAAACCATCTCCACCTATGTCTCGAATACCGTTAGTTTTCTCCGGGTCGGCGCCTTTGCTTTGTCCCATGCGGTACTCTCGTTTATTGTCTTTACGCTGTCTTCAATGATCGCAAAACAGGCTCTGGTCGGTCCCATAATGGGGATTCTGGTGGCTGTATTTGGTAATATGGTCATCATTGTTCTAGAGGGCATGATTGTGGCAATCCAGGTTGTGCGATTGCAATATTATGAGTTTTTCAGCAAATTTTTTACTGAAACCGGTGTTCCTTATAATCCATTCCGGTTCCAGAGGGAGGTTACATCATGAAGCGTTTTGTTATTCTAGCGGTTCTCCTTGTTTCTGCCTCAATAGGCGGCGTGTTGTTTGCGCAGGAAGCTAAGCCACAGAGCACAGAAACTACCGCAGTGGCAAGCAACACCGCTCAATGGAAGTATATCGCTGCCGCATTGGCTGTCGGTATAGCCTGTATAGCTGGCGGTATTGCAGTAGGCCAGATTGGTGCTGCGGCCATGGGTGCTATGAGTGAAAATCCTGAACTCTCTGGTAAGGCGCTGCCCTATGCCGGTTTGGCTGAGGGTATCTGTTTGTGGGGCTTTTTGGTTGCGCTCTTTATTTTGCTTATTTAGCAATTGCCGTGGATTACTATTTTATTGGAGATGCGGAACTACTGACGGCTTTTCGTTTCATAGGTATCGAAGGGGTGGCGGTAGAAACCGCTGAGGAAGCAAAAAGAGCTTTCGGCCGTATCAGTACCGGTGAAGTAGGTGATGCCAAGTTGCTGCTTCCCCAGGATACTACCTACAAAGTGCTTATTGTTACCGAAGAGGTTGCCGCCTGGCTGGGTAATACTCTGATAGAATGGCAGCTATCGGGACGATATCCCCTTGTGGTAGAAATCCCCGGCATTATCGGTCCTATGGAAGGCAAAAAGACGCTTATTGATGCCATTAGGGAAGCCATCGGTATTCATATTTAATACAGGAATTGTCATTATGGAAGAATTACGATCGACGGAAGCACTGGACCGGGAAATATTGGAAGATGCCCGAAAAAAGGCGGATCGAATTCTGAAAACCGCTGATCAAACTGTCCGAACTATTGACCAGCAGTGGAAAGAAAAGACCCGAACTGCTTTAGCTGAATTAGAGCAGCTGTATCAGCAGCGGCGAGCAAAATCGGAACAGGAAATTATGGCCCGGCTTCCTTTGGATAAACATCGGCTCCGTTCTGAATGGGCCGAACAACAGTTGCAGCAGGCCGCTGAATCCTTTAGTGCTTCACTTTCTCGGGATCGTGTTCTTTCTTTAATGGAACAAGATATTATTAAAAAAATTGATGTACTGAGCGAAAATGCTGAGACTATAACGGTTTCTATTCATGGTCTGCTTAAAAACGAAGCTGAAAAACTCCTGAATAGGGTCTTAAAGGATATTTCATGGTCCTTTGGTGCTGCCTGTTCCTGGTCAGATAAAATAACGTATCCTGAAATTGTGTGTGAACATTCCAATTTTAGACTGGTTGTTTCGCTTAAAACATTGATTGATCAGTTGTTGCTCGATAAACGGTCTGAACTTGCGGTGGCTTTGCTGGGGAAAGGGGTGGTCAATGATTGAAGGGCGTATACACCGGGTGTCTGGTCCCATAGTTCATGCAAAGGGGCTCGGAGGCACCGGGCTTTTTGATGTGGTCGAAGTTGGTGAAAATAGAATTATAGGTGAAATTATCCGTATAGAAGAAGACAATGCGGTTATCCAGGTATATGAGGATGATACGGGCCTTAAAGTTGGTTCAGCGGCCCGTTCTACCGGGCGACCGCTTTCGGTATTGTTGGGGCCAGGACTCATCGGTACCATTTATGATGGGATACAGAGGCCTCTGAACGCCCTGTATCAACAGGATGGACCGTTCCTCAAACCTGGCTCCCGCGGCGAAGCTTTGGATTTTAGCAAAAAATGGGAATTCATACCTAACCCGGAACTTGCTCAAAAAATAAAAGAAGGTCAGCACATAGTTGCCACGACCGGTATGATTCTGGGCACCATAAAAGAAACGGAAAGTATCGTATGTAAAATTATGGTTCCCCCCGATGCTGCGGGAGAACCCTTGGCAGAGCTTGCAGAACAAGGTGAGTATACTTGTCTCGAGCATATTGCTCGGACCGTTTCGGGAAAAGAAATTCCGATAGCCCAATGGTGGCCGGTGCGGGCGCCCCGGCCGGTGGCCCAAAAACTTGCACCGGACACACCGCTTATCACGGGCCTTAGGGTCATCGACGCATTTTTTCCCCTTTCCAAGGGAGGAACTGCTGCTATTCCCGGTGGTTTTGGCACCGGAAAGACCATGACCCAGCATGCCATCGCCAAATGGTGTGATGCGGATGTTATTGTGTATATTGGCTGCGGTGAACGGGGTAATGAAATGACCGATGTACTCACCGAGTTCCCTCATCTGATAGACCCCCGTACCGGCCGGTCTTTGATGGAACGGACCATTCTTATTGCGAATACCTCAAATATGCCTGTAGCCGCCCGGGAAGTATCGATTTATACGGGGGTTACCCTGGCAGAATTCTACCGTGATATGGGCTACCATGTGGCTATCATGGCTGATTCTACAAGCCGCTGGGCAGAGGCTCTTCGGGAACTTTCTGGACGTATGGAAGAAATGCCTGCGGAAGAGGGCTTCCCTGCATACTTGCCTACGCGGCTCGCGGAATTTTATGAACGGGCAGGTCGGGTAACAACGTTTAATGGAAATGAAGGTTCTGTTTCTATTATTGGCGCCGTGTCTCCCCCGGGAGGTGATTTCTCCGAGCCGGTTACCCAGCATACCAAGCGCTTTATCCGCTGTTTTTGGGCCTTGGATCGGGATTTAGCCAATGCACGGCACTATCCGGCTATCAGTTGGATAGACAGTTATTCCGAATATGCCGAGGAGGTACAGCCCTGGTGGGAGAGGGTAAATCCTCTCTGGGCAAAGCTCCGTCGTTCTGCACTGGAATTGTTAAAAAAGGAACAGCGTCTGGCTGAAATAGTGAGGCTTATCGGTCCCGATGCGTTGCCGGACGATCAGCGGCTCATTCTTTTGACCGCCGATCTTATTAAAAACGGGTTTTTGCAGCAAAACTCTTTTGATGAAATCGACATGTACTGTGTTCCGGACAAACAGATTCATATTTTGTCGCTCATTTTAGAATTCCATGAACGGGCCATGGCAATTATAAAACTGGGCTCTCCCCTGATGAGTATAACCGCCCTCCCTGTCAGGGAACGGCTTGCCCGGCTTAAAAGTGAAATAAAAAATGACGACCTGGACTCTTTTATAGTCTTTGAACGGGAAATGAGGGACAGCCTGGAGGCGCTGGAGCGTACATACAAGACTAAGGAGGCGGTTCTATGAGAGGAATTGAATATAAGCGCCTCGAACGTATCGAAGGGCCTGTGGTCATTACAAAACGAAGCCGCGGAGTTGGTTTTGGCGAAATGGTCGCTGTATATGGCCGTGATCAGAAGCGGCGCCTTGGTCGGGTCGTTGATCTTGCTGAGGATTGGGCCGCCATTCAGGTTTTTGGTTCCAGTACGGGCCTTTCTGCGGACGATTCACGGCTCGAATTCCTTGATCGGCCCATGGAACTGCGGGTCGGCCCTGGTCTTTTAGGGAGAGTCTTTGATGGTCTAGGGCGGCCCATCGATGGGTACGGCGAAATTTTTTCTTCCGACCGGCGGGATATCAATGGCCTCCCGATTAATCCCTACGCCCGGGTCTATCCCCGGGATTTTATTCAAACCGGGATTTCAGCCATTGACGGCATGAATACCCTCATTAGGGGGCAGAAGCTCCCTATTTTTTCCGGAAACGGTCTTCCCCATAACCGGCTTGCGGCACAGATTGTTCGACAGTCTAAAATTAGGAGTGCCGATGAATCCTTCGTGGTGGTCTTTGCCGCCATGGGGGTAAAATACGATGTGGCCCGCTTTTTCTTGGATGACTTTGAACGGACCGGCGTTCTTGCCAACGTAGTTGTTTTTATGTCCTTGGCAGATGCGCCTTCTATTGAACGGCTCATTACACCCCGCTGTGCTCTGACTGCTGCCGAATATCTTGCCTACGAGCGGAATATGCATGTTCTGGTTGTTATGACCGACATGACCAACTATTGCGAAGCCCTGCGGGAGGTTTCTTCTATCCGAGGGGAGGTCCCAAGCCGAAAGGGTTATCCTGGATACCTCTATTCAGATTTGGCATCCCTTTATGAGCGGGCCGGTAAAATTCAGGGATCAAGCGGTTCCATAACGCAAATCCCTATTTTAACCATGCCGAACGATGACATTAGTCATCCAATTCCGGACCTTTCCGGGTATATTACGGAAGGACAAATAGTACTCGACCGGGAACTTACCCAGCGGGGTGTATATCCACCGGTGGCAGGGCTTCCCAGCCTTTCCCGACTTATGAAGGATGGTATCGGCCCTGGAATGACGAGGGAAGACCACAAGGATGTGTCGAGCCAGCTGTTTGCGGCCTATTCCCGCGTAAAATCGGTGAGAAACCTGGCCTCTATAATCGGAGAAGAAGAACTGTCCGCTCTGGATAAGCGGTATCTGGCTTTTGGTGAGCGATTTGAACAGGATTTTCTGAGCCAGGGCGAGTATGAAGATAGAAGTATTGAAACCACGTTGGATCTGGGCTGGAAATTGTTAAGCCTCCTTCCGCGGGAGGAACTGCTTCGTATTAAGCAAGACCTGCTGCAAAAATATCTTGATCCCATTCTTGCGGCTTCTGCACAGGTACAGGAAGATATAGATGAAGATCCAGAGTCGGAGCGGATGCGCAGTGTGGGACACGGAGGCCGATAAGCCATGACAAGGGAACAGATTGCGCCGACTAAAAGCAATCTCATCAAAGTAAAAGAACGACTCCTCACTGCCCTGGAAGGTTATGACCTTTTGGAACAAAAACGAGAGATCCTGGTCATGGAATTGATGCAGACCGTGGAATCGATTAAAATTCTTGAACGGGATCTCAACAAAAGAATTGCAAGTGCCTATCCGGCGCTTAAAAAAATGCTTCTTGTGCTTGGCCGGGAAAAGGCCGATCGTCTCAGCAGACATAGCCGGCAGCATGTAGAATTGCGCGAAAAGCGGGTTATGATTGCGGGTATGAACTTGCCAAGCCTGGAAGTTCATCTCGGAGACCTTGAATTAACCTATTCTCCGGCGAATTCGTTTGCAGAATGTGACGAAACTGTGGTAGAATTCTACGAGCTGCTTAAAATACTTACAGAATTGGCCGCGGTGCGGACAATCGCCTGGAGATTGGCCCGTGAGGTACGCAAAACCCAGCGGCGGGTCAATGCCCTGGAAAAACAGGTGATTCCAGTAGCCCGGGAAACCAAGGCTTTTATTGAATCATCTTTGGAAGAACGGGAACGGGAAGCCTTTTTTTCCAGCAAGCTCTTAAAAAGGAAGGCCGGTAAAGCATGATTAGCCCCCTTTTCTCCAACATTCTTGTCGCAGTTTCCGGATCGGACGCGTCAATACATGCCGCAAAGTATGCGATTATTATGTCAAAATTGTATCGCTGCAGGCTCAGTGCGGTCTATGTGGTCGACACGGCTACTATCCGGCAGTTGACTTTAAGCAAAATCTTTATTCAGGAAGAAAGCCAAGAGTATGAACAAAGTCTGCAGGCCAATGGGGAGCGCTATCTTTCCTTTATTAGCGAATTGGCAAAGACCAAGGGCATAAAAGTCGAAACGGAACTGCGCCGGGGAGCCGTCTATACCGAGATTTTGGCTGCTGCGGACGAACGGAAGGTCGATCTAATCGTGCTCGGTGGCTGGGAAAAGGATCGGAGCGCCCGGGACATTATCTCCCACTCTCACCGGGAAATTATGGTCAATGCAAAATGTTCTGTTTTTGTGGTAAAGGAACCGAATATTGATCAACTGTTTAAACAAGCCTAGGAGTAATATCGTATGAGAATAGCCCTTGTGTACGCATATAAAAAGAAATCCCCTGTTTCTGAATCGGTAAAAGCCTTGGCCAAAGGAATGGAATCCATGGGACATCGGGTAGATTTGCTTGATGCCTGGACCGATGATGGCCTCCGTCTCCCTGGTTATGAATATATTGTTGTTGCCGCTGAATCGGTCTCCCTCTTCGGCGGACGGATGCCGGAAAAGCTTTCAAAAATGCTTTCTACCGCAAGTTCCCTCGTGGGAAAGAAAAGTGCCGCTTTCTTAATAAAGACAACCCCATGGACAGTTAAGGCTATGACCAATCTCATGCGGGTTATGGAAAAAGAAGGAATGTTCGTAAACTGGTCGGATATCATACTTAATCAAGATCAGTCTGAAGCACTAGGAAAACGAATCGGCGCATAAGTGGAAAATTACTATCAAATACTCGGTCTTGAGCAGTCCGCTTCAGACGAAGAGATTAAACGGGCCTTTCGGGAACGGGCCAAAAAGGTCCATCCTGACATAGCCGGGGAATCGGGCAAGCAGGCAATGCAGAAGCTGCTTACCGCCTATGAGACCCTTTCTAACCATGATCGGCGAGCTGAATATGACCGGGCATATATCCGTTTTACCAAACAATATGATTTTGATTACCGCACGTTTTTAAAAGAACGGAGGGATGATCCAGAAAGTCAGGCGAAGCTTATATTTTTCGATCTATTGCATTTGGAAGAAGATGAAGCTTTAGAGGTCTGGCACGAACTCGGTGGGCTCGATTTCCCGATGGATGCCTATTTAGACCGGGAAGACTGGATGGACTGTTCTTTTATTTTAGCAGAAGAATTGGATAAGCGCGGCCAGCATTACGAAGCCTTTATACTCTTAGCCGATATTATCCGTGAGGAACGGCGGCGGCCCTATTTTAGGCACTTTATGGAAGAAGTAGATACATTCATCAAAACCCTCGCAAGAACAAAATTGATGAACTCCGTAGATGATGAGGTCCTGGTTGAATGTATGGAAGAACTGCTCGAATTAGGGTATCCTCGTAAGGATGAAGCCCGCTGGCTCAGGACCATGGCTGAGGCTTTGGTTCGGCTTGGTCATATAGGTGACGCCCGCCAGGCCTTACAAAGTGCATTGCAGCGGGATCCCGCATTACCAAACGTGGTCCAATTACGGCGCCGATTGGGAATAGGAATGTGATATGATACGACTTAAAAATCATGAACAGATTGCAGGCATTCGTGAGTCCTGCAAAATGCTCAGTGCCATGTTCAAAGAATTGACCCCCCTGGTAGTTCCGGGGGTAGAAACGAGGGACCTAGATCAATGGGTGCAGAACTGGATAAAAAAAGCGGGGGGGAAACCGGCTTTTCTTAATTATGGGGATGATGATAACCCCTTTCCTGCGGCACTCTGTGTCTCTATAAATGAAGAGGTTATTCACGGAATACCTTCAAAAAGAAAGGTAGCTTCCGGAGACCTGGTATCCCTGGATTGCGGCATAAATCTGGGCGGTCATTTTAGCGATATGGCCGTAACCGTAGAAGTTGGCCAGGTAAGCGAGGAAGCAAAAAAGCTTAACCGCGTTACACGGGAATGCCTTGATAAGGCCATAGAACAGGCCATTTATGGTAACCGGATACTTCAGATTGCCCGGGCGGTATACAATCATGCCACAAGCCATGGCTATGGGGTAGTACACCAGTATTGCGGCCATGGAGTCGGCTTTTCTCCCCACGAGGACCCCCAGGTCCCTAACAATCCCCGGGGCCCTAATCCCCGCATGATGGAAGGTCTGGTTATTGCCATAGAACCGATGATCAATTTGGGGACCGCAGAAGTGGAAGTCCTCGATGATGGATGGACTGTCGTGACCGCTGATCGAAAAATTTCATGCCATTGGGAACATACGGTTGCTATTTTTCAAGATCACACCGAGATATTAACTCTGTAGAGACTCTGTAACCTATCAACTCAGGAATTTATTATATTTATGTAATGGAGGTTCCTATGTCTCTGTATGAAAAACTCTCATCAAAGAAATTCTTTATTTTCAATCTCGTATTGCTGGGAGCGCTTTTCGGTTTTTCCCTTGCTTTATTTTCTTTTTCGTTAGCAAAGCCTGCGACCAAGCAGGTAGCTTATGCCCAATCGGTCCCTTCACCGGTCAGTTCTGACGCCCTTTCGGTAGTAGAAAGCCTGCAAAAAGCGTTCCGAGCCGTATCGGATGCGGTGCTGCCTGTGGTCGTACAGGTTAATACGGTGGAGATCCAAAAACAGCAGGTTCCCCAATTTAACGGTATTCCTTGGGAATTTTTCTTCGGCACCCCCCAGGATTCCACTCCAAAAGGGAACCAGGAACGGGAATACCGATCCAAAGGGGTAGGTTCCGGTATTATCGTGCGGAAGGCAGGAAATACCTACTATGTGCTCACCAATAACCATGTTGCCGGCAGCGCGTCAGAGATTAGTATAACCGTGAACGATGGCCGGGAATTCAAGGCTAAATTGGTCGGCAAGGATGAGCGGAAAGACCTGGCGCTCATTTCATTTGAATCCAAGGAAAACTTTCCCATCGCGGTCCTTGGAGATTCGGACCAGGTTAAGGTTGGCGACTGGGCAATTGCCGTGGGAAGTCCCTTAGGCCTTATGTCTTCTGTAACGATGGGTATTGTAAGTGCCGTGGGCAGAACCGGAGGCCCCGCGGGCAATATAAATGATTTTATTCAGACCGATGCGGCCATAAACCAGGGAAACTCTGGCGGCGCCTTGGTGAATATCCGCGGTGAAGTTATAGGCATTAATACATGGATAGCCTCTCCCTCAGGAGGTTCTGTAGGTCTCGGCTTTTCCATACCGGTCAATAACGTAAAGCGGGCTATAGATGATTTTATTACAAAGGGCCAGGTAAAATATGGATGGCTCGGTGTATCCCTCATCGATGCGGACAAGGACATGGCTGCCGAACTCGGCATCCAGAACCGGAGGGGTGCCCTCGCATCTCAGGTCTTTATCGGTTCACCCGCCGACAAGGGCGGCATACTTCCCGGAGACTTTATTATCAAACTAAATGATAAAGAAGTCCGAAACCGCGATCAGCTTGTGCTTGCGGTCGGAGACCTTAAAGCGGGAGAACAGGCTACCTTTGTGGTTTTAAGAGGCGGAACTGAGCGGACCATCCGGGTACGTATTGATGAACGGAAGGACGATGTGGTGGCCGACAACAGCAAGTTGTGGCCCGGTGCTATCGTTACCCCAGTTAATGAAGAGATACAAAAGACTCTAAAATTGGATGTAAAAGTTAAAGGGCTTTATGTGGTGGAAGTCATTGCCAAGAGTCCTGCAGCAGTGATGGGACTGCAGCGGGGGGATATCATTACGGGAATAAACGGCGAAAGTGCAAGGACCCTTCCTGATTTCTACCGTTTACTGAATGACAAATCCAAAAAAGATCTCTGGTTCGAAGTCCAGCGGGGCGACACAAGCCTGGAAACTATGCGTTACAAGCGGCCTTAAGCTATAATTTTTAAGCAGCGGGTCCCAGAGCAATAAAAAGGGACCCGCTGCTGTAATCCTCCGTGCGAGATGCTTTCAAAAAGTTTTGTTTTGCGCTACATTTAATCCATGAAGAAGGAATTTTTACCCTACGATCTG
>JAIWNU010000069.1 GCA_020216655.1 Treponema sp.
GTTCGCAACAATGCGCTCAAACTAGCCCATCGAATTCATGAAGATGGCTTTGTGCCCGATGTTATTTATGTCTCCCTTCGCGGCGGGGCATATCTTGGAAACGTAATCAGCGAATATTTTAAGATTGTTCGCTCAGAAGGCCGTCCGGTATATTACGCGGCGGTTGTTGCCCGTTCATACACGGATATCCGTAAGCAGGAGCGGGTCATGGTAGACGGCTGGACCTACGCACCAGAATACCTGCGGACCGGTGACAAGGTTCTCTTAGTGGATGATATTTTTGATTCTGGAAGAACTATCAACAGGCTTGCAGAAATTATTTTGGAAAAGGGTATCCCGCGGAAGGATTTAAAAGTTGCGGTTCATGATTATAAATATTTTACTGATAAGGAAAATCAGCTTCCCATTCAGCCAGACTACTGGTGCCGCAAACATGAAATGAGCGTTCATGACGAAGACCGGTGGATCCATTATATGAGCCATGAACTGGTCGGATTGACCAGGGCTGAACTGGAAGAACATTACTATAAACAGGATCCAGAATTGCGAAAGGTACTGGATGCGATAAAATAGGTAGGTATATGGGGCATAAATCGATACCCTTCTGGACTACCCTTGTTCTCATTTTGCTCCCCCTTGGGGTGCAAGCTCAGCCCGCTCAGCCCGCTCAGCCCGCTCAGCCCGCTCAACCAGCAGGGCTGCTTACCAATGCGGCGAGCAAGGCTTATAAAGGGGATCAGCGATTTTGGTTTTCCGTACCAGAGGAAGATCGGCTTGTAGTCAATTTAGACGGCAAGGAAATTTTCCGGGGTATCGGTTCTGCCTCAGTGTTGCTATCTGTACCGTCGGGGACTGAAAAAACCTTTACCGTTGTGGCTCAACGGCGGTCCGCACCACCAGACAACCGTATCCTCGAAGAACAGACCTATACTATACAGATTGATAAACAGGCGCCCCAAAAACCAGCATTTTCTGCATCAACAGATGATGGGACTTCTTATTTAATATCAGCCACTTGTGATGATAATGCACTGCTGGAAGGTATTTATGAAAGCAATGGAGCTTCTCGGCTTCTAAAACGTGAAGACGGTATCACACGGTTTTCTCAACGTTGTACCGCTCCCTGTTCTTTTATTTTATGGGCTGTCGATAAGGCGGGTAACTATTCCGAACCTATTACCTTCGCTGCCGAAGCTGCAGGTTTTACCATCCTTAACCCTGAGCCCGGTCTATGGGCAAATTTACAGCAATTAGTTATTTCTAAAACTGGTTCCGGAGAAATCTATTGGACCGATGATGGATCCGATCCTTTTGGATCAGCAGGTCGTTTATATGAAACACCGCTTCTCATTGAAAAAAAAGGCAAAGTTACCCTTCGCGTGGGCATGAAATTACCGAATGGCGTCCAGTTCGAGAAAAAGCTTGTTTACGAAGCATCAGATTATAATGAGGGGCTTTTTACTATTCCCCAGCGTGTCAGTGCTGCGAAAGAACTTGAAGTAAACGGAACTTTTGTTTGGAAAATCGGGTCAGGACCTTGGCTTGAAAAGGATATACCTATCAAACTCGTACCGGTAGCTCCCTTCAAGCGGTACATTATTTTATCCTTAAAAAAGGATGGGCTTATATACCGATACCCAATACTGCTCGATGGGAAAACTGCCGATTCCGGCGCCGCTGGGTCGTCTGTAAATCATGAACAAGTCCAGACAGGTACTCAGAAACCACAGTTTATCACGGCGGGTAGGCTCAGGGTCTTATATTGGAATAGTGCCGATAGCGGTATTATCCGTTACCATTTCCAGGGAGATGCTCGCTGGATAGATTATAATGGGCCGGTAGTAGTCCCTCCAGAGATATCAGAAGTTGCATGGCTTATAGATAGAGGTTTGATTCAGGAAGGCCCTGAACGCATGGTGTTGGAAAGACAATCCGCTGGTATGGATATACAGAGCGGCCGGATCGAATATCGGCCCTTCGCGCCAGTTCAGGGCACATTCGAAGTGCTCGGCCTTTTTGCTGGGGATAGACCCCCTGATTTTGCCGCTTGTGCGGGGGAAGATTTGGAATGGCGTTATATCTCTCCTGAAGGAAAAGAAATATATCGTGTGCGTACAGATTCATTGCCCCCTGCTCCGCCAGTCCTTTCTGCTCCGCAGGAGGGCTTGTGGATTAGCGGCGGAGTAACTATTACGAGTTCCAGTTCGGAACATGAAGAAAATGTACAATCAGTCATCGAAGCTAGCTTACAAAATCCTTCTGGTACAACGGAGACAAAAAGAGCCGTTGGTACACTTATTTTAGATGTCCACCGGGAGAGTCCTGTATTGGTTCGCCTCTCAGCCTACACCGTAGATGCTTCGGGAAATAAAAGTTCTCCAGTAACAAGAAGCTTTACCATCGATTCCAATTCGGTGTATGTCAGCAGCAAAGGTCTCTCTTCTGGAGATGGGAGCAGAAATAATCCGGTTGATTCTCTGCAAAAAGCCATAGAATTGGCAAAAACACTGAATCGGTCTTCGATTAGAATAGAGGGTTCCATAGTCCTTGATACTCCCCTCTCTCTTTCCTCGGGAATAAGTCTGGAAAGTTTGCCAGGCAGCTCTATTGGGGGAGAGTTGAGAGTCCAGAGAAAGGGTCAGATTCTTCTTTCATCGGGAACTGCAAGCATACGGTCTTTAAGTATCATCGCGACCAGCACTGAAGCAAGTCCACTTATATCAGTCCAAGGAAGCACATTAGTTCTGGATACGGTTCGAATCTCTGTTAAAGGCACAGACATCGGCTCGATTTTTGCTCAACAAGGAAATCTTACTTTTGAAAACTGCCTTATAAATCTCGAAGCGAGCAACTTTGCAACTGCTATTCGTATTCAGGAAAGTACTTTACGCTTTGGAAATACGACGCTCAATGTGTTAGCTCAAAAGTATGGCAATGCGGTGGATGCTTCTGGCAGTACTTATATTCAAGAAAACAGCTCGGTAAGCGTAAAAGCCCGTGATGGGACTATATTTCAGTTTACTAATATGCAGTATACCCTTGTTAATAGGTCAAAGATTTCTTTGACCGCCGACTTTGCAGCCCAGACTTGTGTATCCAGCGGCACTGTACCTATTGTTAAAGACTCGGTGTTTTATTTTAAAGGAAACGCTCAAAAGTCTGTTGTATTTAATTTGGGGAGACTGGATTCTATTTCGCATGACACAAAAAACACCATTACTGGTAATTATTTTATTGGTTTTACCGCGGTGCTTCATAACGCTCCAAAAGGTTTCGATCTACAAGCCTTTAATCGTAGCTTTGCATCCACTAATAGTCCTAATTTTATCGCTGAGGATCTCTAGAAATGTCGATTAAGAAAGCTCTTTATGTAAGCATATACTGGTTTGTCTTTGTAACAACATTTTTATCTCCTGAACGGCTTATTGCCGATCAGCTCTTATCTCCAAACCTTGCAAAAAGCACAGGCTGGGTAAGCATATTTACCAAAAAAGACCAGGACGCAATCCGAAGTCTCGTGGCAGAGCTTGATAAAACAAGAAGTGCCATGATACAGGATACACAAACCGTATCAGAGGCTCTTGTTACCTACAGAAATAAAATACGTCTACTTGAATCACTATTAGATCGATATCGCATGAATGAATCAGCTTTTATAAAAGCCGAACAATGGCTAGAATTACCGGGCCTTTCTGTTCCGGAGGCTGAAAAAGAATTATCCCGTTTAAGGCTTTTATATTTCACAGAAGCGAGATCCTATGCAGATTATCAATATGGACACAGGACTACAAAAGAATTTATTACCTATAGTAAGCAAGAAGAACTGCTGCTTAAAAATGGAAAAGCTCTTGCAGATTTCTTAGCTTCCCGCATTACTAAAAGCGGAAAATCTTCTCTTAAACCTATGGCGCTCTCCCTTGCAAGCAGGTTGATGTTACACCCTGACTGCCCGGCTCTGATATCTGATCTTGCAGTAAGTGCCGAGCAATTGCCCCCATCTCAATATCGGCAATGGATTAATCTATTGGCTAGAGGGAGTCCTTCTGTTCTGACCCCATCGGCAATCAAAGGACTAGCCGATAGTGCTGAGGGTAAAAGTTTTGAAAAATTACTCACCCTATTTAGTACCACGTATCAAAGGAAAAGACAGATTCGTGAATTGCTCCCCACGGGGATTGTTTTATCCTGGTATACGGATCGTTTAGCAGGATTTTCCAGTACAGAAGGGAATGTCCCAGCACTAAATACTGTGTTCCTGCAAAGTTTATTTTCCGATAAGATCGCAGAATATGCAAATGCCTGTGGGCAAGACCAGTTGTTATCTGGAGCTCTGCTAGAAATTCTTACCCAAAGCTGGGTTTATGCTACCCGGCCTGAATTGTGGGCTGCTGCCTTATGGCCCTTCGGCAATATTACACTTGATTCAATAAGATTCGCCCTGCAAAAACTCATACAAGAATCAGAGGTGGTAAATGATAAAAACGATATATCATGGAGTACAGTAGTCAGCGCAGAATCCTATGCGGTAAAACTGCAAAAGCCTCAGGAACTCTCAGGTATGCTGCCTATTGTATCGGAATTTATGTTTAAAAGCGAAGCATTTGCGTTATTTCTTGAAAGCAATCGTTATGAACAGAATCGGAATCTATTGTTCCAAAGGCTTACAAAAGCTTTCTATAATGCTCCCTCTGTTGCTTCGCTTGCAGCCCTGCCGTTTAATCAGGTTTTTTTGTTGCTGCAATCCCAATCTATGGACCTGTTGCAGCCGGAAATGCTCGGTCTATTAATAGCTAAAAATCAAAAGATCACAAAGGAACAGCAGCCTTGGCTTGCTGCATATGTAACAAAACTTGGCCGTGCGAGGGGAATCCCAGAGAGGCTACTTATAAATAGTAGCCTGTATGGGCAAGAATCGGCATGTATGAATTATATTCATGCGGGCAGCAGTTGTTTTAGGCTCGTCTTTTATGTAAACAAGCTCGAATCTCAGGAATAATATATGAAACGACTGTTATGTATAGGGATATCAATTCTGCTTATTTCCGCCTGCAGCAAAGGTGCTCATGAGGCTCAACAGCCTGATGCTTTGCATCCTTCGCCTGTCAAGGAAGAACAAGCAGCACGGCCTACATTCAAAGATAAGACTGATCCTTCATGGAATTCCTATTCTATTGCCTTGCCTACCGCCGCAATTATATTAAGTGAACTATCAAAGGCATCCCAATCGGATGGGGCGCTCACAATTAAGTCCGCTGTCGGAAACAGGGCTTTCATGTCTACCTCTCGATATTCAGTCGAGGGCTCAAAAAAATTAATAGTAAGGCCCCTAGATGAATCAATGATAACCGAAAAAGTATTACCCGATCCGGCCCAGCTCCCTGTTAGCGATCCTCAGGCTGTCTGGACCGCTCCTTTTATCATAACTGCAGGTCCCTACCTTTGCACTAATGCGGTTATTCTAGCCACATCAGAACCGGCTATTGTAATCCTTGAACCTGAAACGCTTGTTCCGATCAAATCTTTTCCTATATCCCATTTAATAATTTCATTTACGAAGTTTAACCCAGAAACTTATGAACTATATGCAATTCATGGGGACCTCAGTACCGGGACGTACCGTTTTGGAGATACGGAAACGGTACAATCCGATACGGTACAGCTTCTTGTGGGGCCTGAAGAAAATGCACTGCGAAAAATGCAGGATAAGACGGGGAAACTGCTCTCTTCATCTACCCCTATACAATTTGGCCGCACACAAATTTTCCCCGTCGTTTCAGCAGTAGAAACCACCGCAGCAAACCTGTTTAGAATTGCTGTCGAAGAAGATGGCCCCTACCGGATCTATCTGGATGGACTTGGCAATATACCATTTCTGCTTATTCTCTTTGATAAGGACGGTGAAAGTATCTTTTCCAATATCGAGTATGCGGTGGAAAAAGTAATGGAGTATCCTTTAGAAAAATCTAAAGTTTACTATCTTGTAGTCTCCCTCTTTGCTGGAAATACTGAAGGACAAAATACGGCGAAGGGGCCGGTACAATTGGTGATCAGAAAAAAATAATGCGCTGCGGTCTTGATGAAGCGGGGAGGGGGCCCCTTGCTGGTCCAGTCTGTGCGGCAGCGGTTGTGTTGCCCCAGGATTTTCCTATAGAAGTGCTTGGGGACAGCAAAAAACTTTCTCTTGCTCAGCGGGAAAAGGCCCGTGTTATTATTTACCAACAGGCTGTGGCCTGGGGAATCGGCTGGGCTTCGGCGGCGGAGATCGATAAAATCAATATTTTACAAGCCAGTCTCCTTGCCATGGAACGGGCCTTTTATGCCATGCTTTCCTATGCAGCATCGATGAATCGATCGCTTGATATTTCTGAAGCGGTGGCCGACGGCTTATATACCCCCCACATTCCAGTCCCTTGCTCTGCCCTGGTAAAGGCTGACGGGTCTGTACCTGAAGTAATGGCCGCATCAATTCTTGCTAAGACAGCCCGGGACCGGATGATGGAGCGTTATGGCTGGATATACCCTGAATATGGCTTTGAACAGCATAAGGGGTATCCCACCAAACTGCACCGGTCCCGGATTCTGCAATATGGGCCTTCTCCAATACAACGGCTTAGTTTCAGTATCGGTCCGGAACAAGCCCTGTTTGATTTCTAACTTGATTTTAAAAGCCGGAGACGTTTTGAAATAATGAGCCAATTTCAAAATACGAAGCGTAGCAACCGACTTTTGAAATTGGCTTAATTTTCTTTATTGTCCTTTTTATAGGTTCGTATCACCGGTTTTTTTGAATTTTTAGCAGAAGCCCCTTTGTGACGAACCGAAGAGCCCTCGGAATAGGACGACCCAGCTGAGTGCTTTTTCACTACCTTTTTGGGGATTTCCTTTTCGGGTGTAGTCTTTTTTTCAAATTCTGTTCGTTTTTTATCCTTATAGGCTTTTTCGAGAACCTTAAGTGAGCCATCAAAGCCCTTAAGAAATTCCTGCAGGTCCTCAGCAAAAAGTACAATAGACTGCCGTTCAAAACCGCCGGTTTCTTTGTTTTTGCTTTCGACGATATTGAGATATAAATCTCCCATCCGGTTTTCTTTTACGTTAAAGAAATAAGTCCTGTTTTGCAGACTTACTTTGGTGGAGAACAATTCCCCTCTAATTCCCATACAATATATCTCCTATTAAACACTATCTGCAATTTCTACCATTCGTCGCAGCCATGCCAGGAGGTCCCGCTCCATCCTGCTGTCCTGGCCCGATACATCTGCCATAATCCGAAACACCGGTTCGGTGCCCGAACCGCGCATCCAGATATAGGCTATTTCAAGATTCTGATGATTTCTAAAAAGAATTTTAAGGCCGCCCTTTCCGGCTTCCTTAAACTGTTGAATGTTTCTTTTTTCTTCCATTCCGTTATAGGCCAAAGCTTCCCATTCTACAATTCCATAACGGCTGGCCAATTCTTCCTTTCGCTGTTCCCATTCCCGGAGGAAGACGGACTGGAACCGTTCTTTAAGCAATCCATGATCGCTTGTTTTAATTTTAAGTATTGCATCACTTACATAGGCACTGGTGGTGACAAAACTTGGCAGGGTACCGATTATCGTTGAAAGGGTAAAATCATCCCGGTAGGCTTCGGCCTGGCCTGATAACTCACACCATATTTCAAAGAGTCCCATGGTATCCTTATGGCTGCGAATAGTGAGCAGTTTAAGTATGGAGCCAATGGTGTCGATGGGGTCCCGGACCGAAGATGGATAGGTAATGTTTCCCCCCGCAGCTCCTTCTCCCAAAATGCGTACCTTGTATCCCTGTTCTCGTAAACGACGGGCAAGGCCCACGACGTTTGCTTCACCGACTTCCGCCCGGAAAACCGAAACATCAAAGGCCTGGGCGATTCTGTCGATTCTCATTGAGGTAGGATCGTTTATAGCCACCGCTACCTTATCGATGGCATTCCCCTTTTTATCGTACCGAAGTTCCCCGGTAAATACCATGTGGGATAATTCGGCGACACAGCAGAGGGCAAATACTTCCTGGGCTTCGAGACTGCGGCCCGATTTTAGTTTTTCGTCCCAAATGACTAAATTGCCCCTATCTCCATCACAATCAGGTACATAACCCAAAACAAAGATTTCATTTTTATTGTGTAAGGCTTCCAAAGCCTGTCTGCATGGTTCTAGAGATTCTCCTTCGGGAACAATGCGATGAGCGATTTCCCGCGGTTTTGCATTCATGGTTTCTACTGTACAGCCAAGGGACTCAAGAAAATAGGTATCGATACTGGTTGTACGGGCCGAACCATTAAAATCAATCAGTATGCCAAGGCCATTCTGTTTTGTGGTTTCCCTGATAAATGAATAGACTCGGTCTTGCATATCCGGATCAGCACTACCGGTAATAACTTCATGGGTAAATAAAAGGTATGCGGCGAAGGCTTCTCGTTTTACGAGGCCGCTGTTTTCATACGCCGTAGCGACTTTGGTTTTGGGGAGGGATCTCAGGAGACTCTTAATAGTTTCAAGGTTGTTCTTATCGTGTATAGCTTTTTGGAAATATTCTATGAGTAGCTTTGCTTCCGAAGCAGGCAAGACCCCTCCGTCATTAAGGCCGAATTTAATACCATTATGACCAATAGGATTGTGGCTTGCGGATATATATACAAAACCATCAATGTGTTCTTTTGAATTTTGGGGAGCCAAGCCGCCTTTCCTGCTGTAGGCCATTAGTTCCGGAGCAGAAATAATGAACGCATAGCGGACTTCGCAACCCGCTGCGAGGAGTGTCTTGAGCATCACATCCGCAATTGCCGTTCCGGTGGGCCGTGAATCCTGCCCCATAAGAATTACGGGCTTTGAATTGCCGGATTTTGTTTTGATATATTCAGCAAATACCTTAGCCGCGGTGGCTGCAATAATCTGATGGGCCGTACTGATGGTGCTGTCCTGATCCTCTTCGTTGCCGCTGGGGGCAAATACGGTACGCCAGCCTGAGGGGGATAAAATAAATCGTTCAAGGGCGTGTTCAATTTCTGTGTGGACCTCGACTTCCGTTACGTTTTCAAAGGGGATATAGTCTGGATCACCTAATAGAAATCCCGTATCCAGGTGACGAATGGGTGCCATTCAATACTGCTCCTTCCCTAGCATACTTGCGTATAGGAAAAACAGTATACACAAAAGCTTATGCCTCGTCTATCTATATAGAACAGCCTTGGCAAAACTTGGAATATTAATATAATAGTCAGGTATGCTGAATCTCGATACGCTCCAAGAATTGCCTCTTCCACCCCCGGGCTCTGTAGTTGCCGTAGCCATGTCCGGCGGTGTTGACTCCTCTCTTGTGGCCCACCTTATGGCAGAACGGGGCTGTAAGGTTGTTGGGGTAACCATGAAAGTTTATGATGGTTCTATCGCCTTTCCTGAAGGTGCGGGAAATGGCTGCTATGGCCCCGATGAGGAAGAAGATGAAGCTGCCTGCCGCAGGTTGTGCGAAAAATTGCAAGCAGAATATGTAGTAATTGACTTATCAAAACCCTATGGCAAAGAAGTTCTTGAATATTTTAAAAGTGAATACAAGCTGGGCCGCACCCCGAATCCATGCCTTCGCTGCAATCCGCTCATCAAATTTGGTCTCCTTCCGATGGCGCTCCGGGAGCGGGGCTATCATTTTAACTATTATGTAACCGGTCATTATGCAAGGCTCCTCTCGCCCTATGGTGAATCAGAACAGGGCGTTTATCTTGCGCCGGGGCTGGATCCTTTTAAGGACCAAAGCTATTTTCTGCAGCGGGTGGGGCAGGATATTTTAAAGATAACACGGTTCCCTTTAGGATCTCTCAGGAAAGAAGAGGTTCGCCAGCTTGCCCGGGAACGGGGTCTTGAGGTGGCGGAAAAAAAAGACAGCCAGGATTTCGTTGCAAAAGAAGATTATGAAACCTTGTTTGCCCAGGATGGGCTTAAAGCGGGTAACATCGTTGATACTCGGGGAAGGGTGTTGGGAGAACATC